>NZ_CP086111.1:850000-972500 GCF_016806835.2 Skermanella rosea
ACGTGCGCCGGGGTCCCGGGCTGGTGCTGTCCCATGTCCGGGCGCGGATGCGCGGCCTGCTGGCGCGCTGCGGCGCCACGGCCGACCAAGTGCTCGGCATCGGCATCGGCGTTCCCGGCCCGGTGAATTTCGACACCGCCGAACTGGTGGCCCCGCCGCTGATGCCGGAATGGGACAGCTTCTCGATCCGCGCCGACCTGCGCGCCGACTATGCGGCGCCGATCTTCGTGGACAACGACGTGAACCTGATGGCCCTGGGCGAGCTGTGGCACCTCCGCCGCCGGCTGCAGGACTTCCTGGTCATCAAGGTCAGCACCGGCATCGGCTGCGGCATCGTCTGCCACGGGCAGGTCTATCGCGGGGCCAACGGCTCGGCCGGCGATGTCGGGCATATCTGCGTGGACACCCACGGCCCGCGCTGCCACTGCGGCAATATCGGCTGCGTCGAGGCCATGGCCGCCGGACCCGCCATCGCCCGCATGGGGGCGGAGGCGGCCCAGGCCGGCGAAAGCCCCGTGCTGGCCGACATGCTCGCGGCCAAGGGGGCAATCGATCTGGGCGACGTGGCCCAGGCCAGCCGCGCCGGCGACGCCGCGTCCAATATGATCATCCAGCGCGCCGGGGCGAGGATCGGGCAGATGCTGGCCTCCGTGGTCAATTTCTTCAACCCGTCCCACGTCTTCATCGGCGGGGAGGGGGCACGCATCGGGCCGCTGTTCCTGGCCTCCGTGCGGCAGAGCGTCTACCAGCGCTCCCTGCCGCTCTCCACCCGCAACCTCCAGATCCAGTACACCCCGCTCGGCGAGCAGGCCGGGCTGATCGGCGCCGGCGTCCTGGCGATGCAGGAGGCCATGAGGGACAGGGCCCGGAATGGGGCGCGGGGAAACCTGCTGGAACCCAGCCAGCTTGAGAGTGCCGGCCCATGAGCATCGCCGTCCGGTTCGATGGAATCGTGAAGGAGTTCGGCTCCGTGCGCGTGCTGCACGGCGTCGGCTTCGAGCTGGCGCCCGGCCGGGTCTACGGCCTGCTGGGCGAGAACGGCGCCGGCAAGTCCACGCTGATGAAGATCCTCAGCGGCTACGAGCAGCCGACCGGCGGCACCGTCCATGTGGACGGCCAGCCCCGGACCTTCCGCAGCTCCCGCGACGCCGAGGCCGCCGGGATCGTCCTGATCCACCAGGAATTCAACCTGGCCGAGGACCTGACGATCCAGCAGAACATCTTCCTCGGCCATGAGAGGAAGCGCGGCTGGTGGCTGGACGAGGCGGCGATGCGGGCCGACACCGTCCGGGTGCTGGCCCAGGTCGGCCTTGACCGCGACCCCGACACGCCGGTCCGGCAGCTGATCGTGGCGGAGAAGCAGCTGGTCGAGATCGCCAAGGCGCTCGCCCGCAACGCCCGCCTGCTGATCATGGACGAGCCGACCGCCTCCCTGACTCCGGGGGAGACGGAGGCGCTGTTCGCCCTGATGGCCAAGCTCCACGGCGAAGGCGTCACCATCGTCTATATCTCCCACAAGCTGGACGAGGTGGAGCGCACCACCGACGAGGTGATCGTGATGCGCGACGGCCGCTTCGTCACCCGGCAGGCCACCCGCGACGTGACCCGCCACCAGATGGCCAACCTGATGGTCGGGCGGGAGCTGTCCGACCTCTACCCGCCCAAGGACCCGGCGCCCGCCGGCAAGCCGCCGCTGCTGAGCGTGCGCGGGCTGAACGTGCCCGGCTGGGCTTCGGGTATCGGCTTCGAGGTTCAACCCGGCGAGATCCTGGGGTTCGCCGGGCTGGTCGGCGCCGGCCGGACCGAGCTGTTCGAGGGACTGCTGGGCCTGCGCCCGCACGACGTGGAGCGGATCGAGCTGGACGGCCGGGAGATCCGCATCCGCAACCCGCGCGACGCGGTGGACCAGGGCCTGACCTACCTGAGCGAGGACCGCAAGGGGAAGGGCCTCCATGTCGGGTTCGGCCTGAGCGAGAACCTGACCATGATGGCGCTGGAGCACTACGCGAAGCCCTGGCTCCGCCCCCGCGAGGAGCGCCGCGCGCTGGAGACGGCTGTGAAGGATTTCGGCATCCGCACCGGATCGCTGGACGTCCGCGCCGCCTCCCTGTCGGGCGGCAACCAGCAGAAGCTGGCGCTCGCCAAGGTTCTCCACCCCCGGCCCAAGGTGGTCGTCCTGGACGAGCCGACCCGCGGCGTCGATGTCGGCGCCAAGCGGGACATCTATTTCCTGATCCAGCGGCTGGCGCGCGAAGGGCGCGGCGTCGTCGTGGTCTCGTCGGAGCTGATGGAACTGGTCGGCCTGTGCCACCGCGTCGCGGTGATGCGCGCGGGCCGCATCCAGGCCGTCGTCGACGCGCAACATCTGACCGAAGAGGAGCTGATCTCCCATGCGACGGGAACGAAGCAGTGAGGGGGCGGCGTGGTAGAGCGGCAAGCTGAACCCCGGACGGTGCCCCGGTTCCAGCAGGTGCGGTCGCTGGGCTCGTGGCTGCACGGCGTCGGGCCGATCGCGGGGCTGGTGCTGCTGTGTGTCGTCGGCACCCTGCTGAACGGCGATTTCGCCTCGCTCGACAACGCGACGAACGTGCTGACCCGTACCGCCTTCATCGGCATCATCGCGGTCGGCATGTGCTTCGTCATCATCTCGGGCGGCATCGACCTGTCGGTCGGCTCCATGGCGGCGCTGATCGCCGGCCTGGTCATCCTGCTGATGAACACGCTGGCCGGGTGGATCGCCCAGCCGGTGCTGGTGGTCGCCGCCGGCATGGTCTGCTCGGTCCTGCTGGGCGCCGCATTCGGCCTGATCCACGGGCTGCTGATCACCCGCGGCCGGATCGAGCCCTTCATCGTCACGCTGGGCACGCTCGGCATCTTCCGGGCCTACCTGACCTACTTCTCCAACGGCGGCGCCATCACCCTCGACTACGAGCTGTCGGACGTCTACAGCCCGGTCTACTACGCGACCCTGGCCGGCCTCCCGGTTCCCGTCTGGGTGTTCCTGCTGGTGGCGGTCGCGGGCGGCCTGATCCTGAACCGGACCGCCTACGGGCGCTACGTCCAGGCGATCGGCTCCAACGAGCAGGTGGCGCGCTACGCCGCGGTGAACGTCGACCGGATCAAGGTGCTGACCTACGCGCTGCTGGGCGCCTGCGTCGGCATCGCGACGCTGCTCTACGTGCCCCGGCTGGGCTCGTCCTCGCCGACCACCGGCCTGCTGTGGGAGCTGGAGGCGATCGCCGCGGTGATCGTCGGCGGCACCGCGCTGAAGGGCGGGTCGGGCAGCATCGTCGGGACCGTCGTCGGCGCCATCCTGCTGTCGGTCATCAGCAACATCCTGAACCTGACCAGCGTCATCAGCGTCTACCTGAACGCGGCGGTCCAGGGCTTCGTGATCATCATCGTGGCGTTCCTGCAAAGGCGGAAATGACCACGCCGGCAAGGCCGGCAAAAGCAAGGGGAGGAAGAGACCATGACGTTGAAGTCCTGCATAGTCGCGATGGCCGCGGCGGCGGTCGCGTTCGGGGCGCCCGCGGCGGCGTTCGCCCAGAACAAGGTCAACCTGGGCGTCGCCATCCCGGCGGCGACCCACAGCTTCACCGCCGGCATCGTCTGGTGGGCCAACGAGGCCAAGAAGGAGCTGGAGGCCAAGCACCCCGACCTGAAGGTCACGATCAAGACGGCGGCCAACGCCGGCGAGCAGGCCAACCAGCTCCAGGACCTGGCGACCGCCAACAGGATCAACGCGCTGGTGATCTTCCCGTTCGAATCGGCGGCGCTGACCCGGCCGGTGGCCCAGGTCAAGAAGCAGGGCGTGTACGTGACCGTGGTCGACCGCGGCCTGACCGACACCAGCGCCCAGGACGCGTACGTGTCCGGCGACAACACAGCCTTCGGCAACGTGCCCGCGGAGTACATCGCCAAGGCGCTGGACGGGAAGGGCAATATCGTGGCCCTGCGCGGCATCGCCACCACGCTCGACAACGAGCGGATGGACGCCTTCAACTCCGTGCTGAAGAACTATCCCGACATCAAGCTGCTGGACGCCCGGTACGCCAACTGGAACCGCGACGACGCCTTCAAGGTGATGCAGGACTACCTGACCCGCTTCAAGCAGATCGACGCGGTGTGGGCCGCCGACGACGACATGGCGGTCGGCGTGCTGAGGGCGATCGAGCAGGCCAAGCGCGAGGACATCAAGATCGTGTTCGGCGGCGCCGGGGCCAAGGGCATGATCAAGACCCTGATCGACGGCGCCGACCCGCGCATCCAGGCCAACGTCTCCTACTCGCCGAAATTCATCTACGAGGCGATCAAAATGACGGCCGAGGCCCGCCTGAAGGGCGAGGCGCTGCCGGCAACCACCATCGTGCCCTCGGTGCTGATCACCAAGGACAACGCGAAGGACTTCTACTTCCCCGACAGCCCGTTCTGAGGAACCCCGGGGCGGACCCGGCCGGGCCCGCCCCATTCCCCGACGACCGTATCTTCTACCACTGGTAGCGGATGCGACCGAGCAGCGCGTAGGCCTGCTGGCCGTCGCGCAGCTCGGCCGCCCCGCCCAGGTTCAGGGCCGGCCCCATGGGCAGCTCGGCCGAGACGCCGGCGGCGAGGATCACGGCGTTGCGCGGCTGCTCGTTGCCCTCGACCGCGAAGCTGCCGCCGGTCGCCCCGGCGAAGCGCGAGGTGATGGTGGCGTCCGGCTGCACCAGGTCATAGCCCCAGCGGACCTCGAGCGACGGCGTGACGGTCCCCAGCGTCTCGGTCCGGAACGGGGCGGACGCCGCGACGCCGAGGGTGGCGGTCAGGGCGTTCTCCGCCTTGCCGGAGACGGCCAGTTCCGCCCCGGTGGCGCCGTTCTCGGTATAGCTGTCCTGGACGAAGCGGGTCCAGGACAGCCCGGCGGCGGGCTTGATCTCGAAACCCTCGATGTCGTAGGTGCGGCCTCCCTCGACCGCGGCGGACAGCTCGGTCCCGCCGAAGTCCGACGTGGCGACCCCCGGGCTGGCCACGAAGGCGATCCGCCGCGCCCCGTGATAGTCGTTCTGGGCGATCCCGACCTGGACGTTCAGGTCGGTCCGTCCCCAGGTCTGGCTGCCGTAGAGGCCGAGCTGATAGCTGCTGACGTCGCCGTCGGTGCCTGCCCGCTCATGCAGGACGACCGTGCGGGAGAACCCGGCCGACACGCCGACCACGGTGCCCGGCGCCACCTCGGCGTCGGCCCCGAACTGCATGCCGCCGCCCCGCCAGTCGAAACCGTTGTCGGTTCCGGCGTCGCCGTCCGCCCGTCCATAGAGGCCGAAGCCGCGGCCCCAGACCCCGCCGCGGGAGCTTCCCGCGACCGCATCGGCGGGTGCGGCCGCCAACTCGGCCGGATTGCCGGCGAAGGCGAACTGCGGGCCGGGAGCGTTCGCGTCCCCGGCGCTCCTCACGGCGCCCAACCGCTGCCCGACCGCGTCCCGGAACCGGGACGACGCGCCGGTGGCGATGGTGCTGAAGGCGTTGGAGGCGTCGGGCGCCATCTGGTCGAACGCGCCGGCCGCCTGGGCGGCGTCCAACTGGTTGAGCCGGGCCAGGGCCGTCTTGAAGTTCCCGGTGGCGCTGCCCTGCGACTGGTCCAGCGCGCGGGCGACGGCGGTGCCGGCCGCGCCGCTGGCGACCGACTGGTAAGTCGTCGCGTTGCGCACGACGGTGACCTGCACGGCATCAGCCCCGTAGCTGACCTCCGGCATCAGGAACAGGCTCGGCAGCGATCCGCTCAGGGTGGCGAAGCGGCCCGTCACGCCCCTGGTGGCGGACAGGACCGTATAGGCGGTATCCTGCGCATAGGTGCCGGACGCCGCCGTCAGCGCCAGGGTGCCGCCGTCCAGCACGGCGGAGCCGGCGGCCTGGAGCAGGTCCGACCGGCCGGCCGCGTCGATGTCCACCGCCACGGTGCCGGTGGAGGCGTTGGTGAAGCCCCCGGTCACGGCCAGCGTTGCGATCGAACCGGTCCCGCTTCCTGGCGATACCGTACCGGCGTTGGCCAGCGTCGCGGTGGCGATCGCCGCCGAGCCGCCCAGGCCGGCGCCGGCGGCGACCGTCACGCGGCCGGTGCTTTCCAGCGATCCGGTCAGCCGAACGGTGCCGGTGTCGATGCGGGTGGTCTCGAACCCGGAGAAGGCGTTGGCGTCGCCGTAGGTCGCCCCGCTTCCGACGGCGAAGACCAGGGCGTCCGACCCGGCGCCGCCGCGGACCGCGCCGGAGAAGCCGCCGCCGCGGACCGTCAGGCTGTCGTTGCCGGCCCCCAGGTCCAGCGCCACCGCGCCGGTCCCCGCACCGGAGATGGTGCCGCTGTTCGTCACGGTGTCGTCGTAGGGGCCGACCAGGGTGATGCCTGCCCCGGCGAGGCCCGCGATCGTGCCCTCGTTGGTGATGGTGGTGGCGCCGTAGGCGCTGCCCGACGCCCCGTCGTCGATCAGGATGCCGCGCGTGGCGCCCGTGATGGTGGCGCCGGCGGCGTTCAGGATGGTGCCGCCGCCGGCCGCGATGCCCTCGCTGCCGTTGGGCCGCCCGCCGCTGTCCACGCCCCCGGCGCCGGTCCCCCGGATCGTGCCGTAGTTGGAGATCGTCGCGATCAGGTCGATATCGACCCCGTCGCCGTCGCCGTTCTGGGAGGCCGTGCCGCTGCTGTTGAAGATGTTGCCGGCGCCGGCATAGTCGCCGGAGATCAGGCCGTAACTGACGACCGTGCCGTTGCCGTCCGATCCGACGCCGGACCCGTTGCGACCGGTGATGGTCCCGCCCGCCAGGTTGGTGACGCTGATGTCATTGTCGGCTGTGATGCCGTGCCGCGCGCCGGAGATCACGCCGGTTGCCTGGTTGGTCACCGTGACGCCCGTCCTGCCACCCGCGTCGATCGCGTCCGAGGTGCCGTTGGCGCCGCCGCTGGTATTGGCGCCGAAGCTTCGGATGGTTCCGGCATTGTCGATGACGGCGTTCAGGCCCGGTCGTAGCGCGTCGTCGTTCAGCGCCTCGATCAGGCCGGTCGCCGTATTGGTGACGGTGAGCGCCACGCCGGCCGTGTTCATGGTGCGGAGGTCCAGCGCCTGCCCCTGCACCGAACTGGTGGTGTCGGTCGGCGCCGCGGCGCGGATCGTGCCGGAATTGGTGATGGCGACCGAGCCGCTGGTGATGTTGGTGTTGATCCGGAACGCGTCGTTCACGTCGGACTGGAACAGCGCGCCGGCGCGGTTGACCAACGAGAAGGTCCGGGCATTGGCGGCGCCGGAGGTGTCGAAGCCGCGGCTGCCGGTGGAGCGGATCGTGCCGACATTGTCGAGCAGGGCGCCGGTCGCGAAGTTGTTCAGCGTGACGGAGGTGCCGGAGGTCTGGAGCGTCCCGGTCGCCTGGACCGTGCCGGTCTGAGTGCCGCTCAGGGTCCTCGACGTGGTGCTGGTGGTGCCGGCGGCGACCGTGAACTGAGCCGAGGCCGGCGTCGCGCCGGTGAGCAGGAGGCCGGCGGCCAGGGGTAGGCCGAGGATCAGGGGGCTGACGCTGGAAAGAAGGATGCGCTTCATGAACTGATGGACTCCGTCGGCTGCGACCGGCCCGCCGGCAGGGAGCGGCGTCCGATGTATTCCGAAGGGCTTAATCCATTCGGTTTTCAGAAATGTGACGGGATTAGGGCAAGTGGAATTTAGTTCGGAAATGCTGAGTGCTTCTAGATGCCGGCGTCCGGCATCGTCGCGGTTCCCGACAGCCTGACGCCCGGCCCGCCGGACTCGTCCGCATCCTGGAAGCTGACGCCGGCACCTTCAAGCGCGCGGCGGATCGCCGCCATGGTCGCCCGCTGCATGTCCCTTTGGCCGCTTACGAATCCGCGCACGGTGCTTCGGCTCACTTCCGCGGCGGCGGCAAGCTCGTCCTGGGTCCAGTCCAACAGCGCGCGCGCGGCGCGGCATTGCTCGGGGGTCAGCGGCATCAGGCGAAGATGGGGATGTGACTTAAAAGGTCAAGATGCGCCATTTTGGTTGATTTGCATGCGGGGGCAACCATGTAGCAGGTGCAGCAGATCCGGATTCGGAGGGGAAAGAACAGTGCCGGCGCATCACACACCGCTTGTCTCGATGATCGCCATCGGCCTTGTCCTAGCCTTCCTCCTGGGGCTTGTCTCTCACCGCCTGCGCGTCTCCCCGCTGGTGGGATACCTGCTGGCCGGGATCATCGTCGGTCCCTTCACGCCGGGCTTCGTCGCCAACCAGGCGCTGGCGAACGAGCTGGCGGAGATCGGCGTGATCCTGCTGATGTTCGCGGTCGGCCTGCATTTCTCGCTCAAGGACCTGCTGTCGGTCAGGGCGGTGGCACTGCCCGGGGCCGTGGTGCAGATCGGCGTCGCGACCCTTCTCGGCATGGCCCTGGCCTGGGCGCTCGGATGGCCGGTCGGGGCGGGGATCGTCTTCGGCCTGGCGCTTTCGGTCGCCAGCACGGTCGTCCTGATCCGCGCCCTGCAGGAGCGGCGCATCATCGACACCGACCGGGGCCGCATCGCGGTCGGCTGGCTGATCGTCGAGGATCTGGCGATGGTCCTGGTGCTCGTCATGCTGCCGGCGCTCGCCGGGGCGCTGAGCGGCGCCGGGGAGACGCCGGACTGGTACGCCATCGCGGTCTCGGCCGGGCTGACCCTGGTGAAGGTCGCCACCTTCGTCGCGATCATGCTGATTGCCGGGCGCCGCGTTGTTCCCTGGATCATGCATTACGCCGCCCACACGGGATCGCGCGAGTTGTTCCGCCTGTCGGTCTATGCGGTCGCCCTGGGGATCGCCTACGGCGCCGCCGCCCTGTTCGGCGTGTCCTTCGCGCTCGGCGCCTTCTTCGCCGGCATGGTTCTGGCGGAGAGCCCGCTGAGCCAGCGGGCGACCGAGGAGGCGCTGCCCCTGCGCGACGCCTTCGCCGTGCTGTTCTTCGTCTCGGTCGGGATGCTGTTCGATCCCGGCGTCCTGGTCCGCTCTCCCTGGTCGGTGCTCGCCACAGTCGCCATCATCGTGATCGGCAAGTCGATCGCCGCCTACTCGATCGTCCGCCTGTTCGGCCGTTCCAACGGGACGGCGCTGACCATCTCCGCCAGCCTGGCGCAGATCGGCGAATTCTCCTTCATCCTGGCCGGCCTGGGCGTCGGCATGGGCGTGCTTCCGCAGGAAGGGCGCGACCTGATCCTGGCCGGCGCCATCATCTCGATCCTGCTGAACCCGCTGATCTTCGCCGCCGTGGACCGGCCGCGGTCCCGCAAGGCGCCGGACCGGACGCTCCTGACCTCCGCCGGGGATAACGCCGTCCCGGCCGCGGACGAGGCCGTCGGGGCGGCCGTGCCCGACGCGGTCGCCGACCTGACGCCGACGAGCCTGACCGGCCACGATGTCCTGGTAGGCTATGGCCGGGTCGGGTCCCTGGTCGGATCCGGCCTGCGCGCTGCCGGGCGTCCGGTCCTGGTGTTCGAGGAACGGGCCGACGAGATCGAGGCGGCGCGCCGCGACGGCGCCGAGGTGGTGGTCGGCAACGCCGCCGATCCCGAGATCCTGGCGACCGCCAACCTGCCGGGCGCCCGTCGGCTGATCGTCACCGTCCCCGAAGCCTTCGAGGCGGGGCAGGTGGTCGAGCAGGCGAGGGCGGCCAATCCCGACCTGGAGATCGTCGCCCGCGCCCACACCGACGCGGCGGTCGAACACCTGACCGACCTCGGCGCCAGCCTGGCGGTCATGGGCGAACGGGAGATCGCCATGCGGATCCTGGAGCGGATCGAGCACGACGATGAAGCCGCCGGAGTCCGTCCCCAGGCCGGCGGAGGACCCGCGGACCCGACTGCGGATTAGCCGGCCCGTCCGCTTCCGCTTGACACAGGCTTTCAATTGGGTGAAGATATTTTCATGAATGTGAATGGCAACGTCAAGACCGCGGGCCGGACGCTGGATGTGTTCGAGGCGTTCGAGGATATCGGCAAGCCTCTGACCCTGTCCGACCTGGCGCGCCGGTTGGAGATGCCGGTCAGCAGTTGCCATGGGCTGGTCGGCACGCTGAAGGCGCGGGGCTACCTGTACGCCGTGAACCGGCGCACGCTCTATCCGACCCGCCGGATCCTGGAGATGGCGCGCCGCATCGTCGCCAAGGATCCGATGCTGGAACGCATGGCCGCTTTCCTGGAGCGGCTGCGCGACGACACGGGGGAGACCGTCATCCTGGGCAAGCGCCAGGACGACGCGGTGATCTATCTCGACGTGGTCGAGGGGGCGCGGACGATCCGCTATTCCGCTGAGCCGGGCGAGCTGAAGCCGCTGCATTCCAGCGCGATCGGCAAGGCGATGCTGGGGGAGATGGCTCCGGCCGACCTCGCCGCATGGCTGGCGGGGCATTCCCTGGACGCCGTCACCGAAAACACGCTGGTCACGGCGGAAAGCCTCGCGAGCGATCTCGCGGCCGGGCGGCAGCGCGGCTACCACGTCACGCGGGGCGAAAACGTGGCCGACGTCATGGCCGTGGCGACCGCCATCCATCTCAACGGCGAGCCGCTCGGCGTCGCGGTCGCGGGACCGCTGGAACGGATGAAGTCCGGGCTCGCCGTCCACGCGGAAAGACTGCTGGCGATGAAAACGGCCGTCGAGGCCGGCGAGGAACACCCATGAACGACGAACTTCTGGTTGAGCGCCGCGACGACGTCCTGTCCGTCACCCTGAACCGGCCGGAAAAGCGCAACCCCCTGAGCCGCGCCCTGCTGGAGGCGCTCCGCCGATGCTTCGAGGCGCACGCGGACGATCCGGGCTTGCGGATCGCCGTGCTGCGCGGGGCGGGCGAGAAGAGCTTCGCGGCCGGCGGCGACCTGAAGGATCTGGGCATGCTCCGCTCGGCCGAGCAGGCCGGCGAAATGGCGGACTATGCCAAGGCGGCGCTCGACGCGGTCCGCCGGTTCCCCGTTCCCGTGGTCGCCGCCCTCAACGGCGACGCGCTGGGCGGCGGGGCGGAACTGGCCGTCGCCTGCGACTTCCGCGTCGGCGCCCGCCATGCCCGGATCGGCTTCGTCCAGGGCAGACTCAACATCGCGACCGCCTGGGGCGGCGGCATCGACCTGCTCAATCTGCTCGGACCCGCCGCGGGACTGCGGCTGCTGGCCCGCTCCGATCTCCTCGACATGGAGGCGGCGCAGGCGATCGGGCTGGTGGACGCGGTGGCCGAACCCGACCAGGAACTGGACGGGGCCGTCGCCGACTTCATCGGGCCGATGCTGCGCCAAGCCCCGCAGGTGCTCCGGGCCTTCAAGGCGCTGGCGCTGGCGCATCGCTCGGGAGCTTCCCGCACCGACATGGAACGGCTGGAAACCAGGCTGTTCGCCGGGACCTGGGTCCATGACGACCACTGGTCCGCCGTCGAGCGGCTCAACCTGGGACGGAGGTAGCATGACCGCCGCGCAATCCACCAAGGCAGAAAGCACCAAGACGGCCGTCGCGGCCGAACTGGAAGCCGCGAGGCCGGGTCCCGGCGCGCCGAAGCCGGTGACCCCCTCGGGGATCGAGATCCCGGCGGTGGTCACGCCCGACATGCTGACGCGGCCGGACCCCGGAATGCCGGGGGAAGCGCCGTTCACGCGCGGGATCTTCGCCGACGGGTACCGGGGGCGGCTCTGGACGATCCGCCAGTATTCCGGCTTCGGCACGGCGGAGGAGTCGAACCAGCGCTACCGTTTCCTGCTCGACGGCGGCCAAACCGGGCTGTCCGTGGCGCTGGACCTGCCGACCCAGTGCGGGCTCGACCCGACCGACCCCATCGCGAAGCCCGAGGTCGGCAAGGTCGGAGTCTCGCTGTCCAACCTCGCCGAGGCGGAGATCCTGTTCGACGGCATCGACCTGTCGAAGATCTCCACCTCCTTCACCATCAACGGCACCGCGGCGATCATCTACGCCATGTATTGCGCGGTCGCCGACAAGCAGGGCGTGCCGCGCTCCAAGCTGACCGGCACGATCCAGAACGACATATTGAAGGAGTACGTGGCGCGCGGCACCTGGATCTTCCCGGTGCGCCCGAGCATGCGCCTGATCGCCGACACGATCCTGTTCTCCAACGAGGAAACGCCGCGCTTCAACCCGATCAGCATCGCCGGCGCCCATGTCCGCGACGCCGGAGCGACGGCGGTGGAGGAACTGGGCTACACCCTCGCCAACGGGCTCGCCTATGTCGAGGAACTGCTGCGGCGGGGCGGCGATGCCACGAAGTTCGCCCAGCGGCTCAGCTTCTTCTTCTATGTCCACATGGATTTCTTCGAGGAGGTCTGCAAGTTCCGGGCGGCCCGGCGGCTGTGGGCCAACCTGCTGGAGGAGCGGTTCGGCATCACCGATCCCAAGGCGCAGCGCTTCCGGTTCGGCGTCGTGTGCGGCGGTTCCTCCCTGACCTCGGCCCAGCCCTACAACAACATCGTGCGTGTCGGCATCGAGACCATGGCGGCCGTCATGGGCGGCGCCCAGTCAATCTTCACCTGCGCCTACGACGAGGCGTTCCAGATCCCGACCGAGTTCAGCGCCGAGATCGCCATGCGGACCCAGCAGATCGTGGCCCACGAGACCGGCATCTCCAAGACCGTGGACCCGCTCGGCGGGAGCTATTTCGTGGAGTGGCTGACCGAGCGCATGGAGCAGGAGACCCGAGCCGTCATCGCGGAGATCGACGACTACGGCGGCGTGATCAAGGCCATCGAGGACGGCTATCTCCAAATGCGGATCGCGGAGCGGGCCAAGCTCCGCAAGCAGGGGATCGACAGCGGCGAGACCGTCGTCGTCGGCCAGAACCATTTCCGGCGCGACAACCAGACCGACGATTTCGGCGAGGTCTTCCGCCTGGACCCCCAGGCGGCCCGCCGGGTGCGCGAGAAGTACGACGGCGTCATGGGGCGCCGCGACGAAGCCCGCGTGACCCGGAGCCTGGAGGCGCTAGGCAGCGCCGCGGCCGACGACGGGGAGAACGTGATGCCGTACCTGATCGAGTGCTGCCACGCCTATGCCACCGTCGGCGAGATGGTGGCCGCGCTGAAGAATCACTGGGGCGAGTTCCAGGAGCCGATCCGACTGTGATCATCCGCGCATCGCGGCCAGGAAGCGGCGGGCCGGGAAACGGCAGACCGGGAACCGATGGGGGAGGAAACGACAATGAGCCTGAAGGGCAAACGCATCCTGATCGCCAAGCCCGGCCTGGACGGGCACGACGTCGGCGCGAAGGTGATCGCCCTGGCGCTGCGCGACGCGGGGGCCGACGTGATCTATACCGGCCTGCGCAAGAGCCCCGACTACATCGCCCGCGTCGCCGTAGAGGAGGACGTGGACGCGGTCGGCCTCAGCCTGCTGTCGGGCAGCCACAACGAGCTGGTGGCCGAGACCCTGCGCTGCCTGCGCGACCTGGACGGCGGGGACATCATGATCTTCGTCGGCGGCACCATCCCGGCGGAGGACCAGCCGGAACTGCTGCGGATCGGCGTCCGGGGCGTGTTCACCGCGGACCAGAAGCTGGAGGACGTGGTGGCGGCCATAGACCGGGAACTGGCCGCATGAGCGGGCCGCTTTCCGGCATCCGCATCCTCGAAGCCGGCCATATGCTGGCGGGTCCCTATTGCGGCATGCTGCTGGCCGACCTGGGCGCCGAGGTGATCAAGATCGAATCGCCCGAAGGCGACATTGCCCGCCGGCTAAGCCCCCACCGCGTCGGTCCCCACAACGCCTATTTCGCCTCCCTCAACCGAAACAAGCGGAGCGTCGTGCTGGATCTCGGGTCGGCCGAGGGACAGGCGGCCCTGGGGCGGCTGGCCGCGTCCAGCCAAGGGCTGCTGACCAACATGCGGCCGGCGGTGATCCGCAAGCTCGGCCTGACCTACGACAGCCTGTCCGCCCACAATCCCCGGATCGCCTGCCTGGCGCTGACCGGCTACGGGCTGGACGGCCCGTACGCCGACAGGCCCGCCTACGACTACGTGATCCAGGCGCTGGTCGGCATCATGGCGCTGACCGGCGATCCCGGCGCGCCGCCGGTGAAGTGCGGCTACTCGGCGGTGGACAATTCCGCCGGCATCATGGGAGCGCTCGGGCTGGTCGCCAAGATCCTGGAGGGCAAGGGCGGACAGATCGACGTGTCCCTGTTCGACACCATGCTCTCGCAGCTGAACTATGTGGCCGGCGCCTGGCTCAACGCCGGCGAGTCCCCGAGCCGGTACGAGAGCGGGGGACATCCCTACATCGTCCCCGCCCAGATCTTCGAGACCGCCGACGGCCACCTCGCCCTGTTCATCACCCACGACGATTTCTGGCGGCGCTTCGCCCGCGAGGCCGGCCGGCCGGAATGGCTGTCCGACGAGCGTTTCGGCACGATGGCGGGACGCACCGCCAACCGCGACCTGGTGATCCGCGCGGTCGGCTCGCTGCTGCGGACCCGCGGGACGGCGGAGTGGGTCGGACGGCTGGCACCCCTGGGCATCGTCGTCGCCGGCGTCGAGCGGCTGGAGGACGCGCTGGCGGGCGACCTCGCGCGCAGCCACGACATGGTGGTGTCGATCCCGACCGCCGACGGCGACTTGGCCGTCGTCGGCAATCCGATCCGCTTCCCGGGCGAGCCCACCCGGTACGAGCCGCCGCCGCTGCTCGGCGAGCACACCTCGGCGCTCCTGGCGGAGGGGGCGGGGGGATGAGCATGGCCGGAAGCCCGTCCCGCCGCCGGGAACTGAGCCGGACGCTCAGCCGGATCAGCCGGGCCGGTGTGACGCAGACCCTGGCCGGGCACGGCGATGCGGCGCCGCCCGCCCGTCCGGCCTATCGCATCGGCATCACCGGCGCGCCGGGGGCCGGCAAAAGCACGCTGATCGCCCGCTTCGCCGCGCGCCGGCTGGAACGGACCGCGGGAGAGGTCGCCGTCCTGGCGATCGACCCGACCAGCCCGATCACCCACGGGTCGATCCTGGGCGACCGCGTCCGGATGGACGCCATCGCCGGCGACCCCCGCCTCTATATCCGCTCCCTTCCCAGCCGGGGCAGCCATGACGGCCTGGCCGACAACCTGCCGGACCTGCTCCTGGCCCTGGACCGGTACGGCTTCGACGAGGCGCTGGTCGAGACGGTGGGGGTGGGGCAGGCCGAGCATGCGGTGCGCACCCTGGTCGATACGGTCGTGCTGGTGCTCCACCCCGAATCGGGGGACAGCGTCCAGGCCATGAAGGCCGGCATCCTGGAGATCGCCGACATCTACGTGGTCAACAAGGCCGACCTGCCCGGCGCCCGGAAGACCGCTGCCGAGATCCGCGCCGTCACGCGACGCGTCGGGGACGGCGGAGCCTGGACGCCGCCCGTGATCCTGTGCACCCAGGGCGACGACGCCGGCCTGACGGAGCTGGACGAGGCGGTGGAGCGGCATCGCGCCTGGGCGGCGGAACGCCGCGACGCCGGTGCGGTCCGCCTCGCGCGCGCCCGGCACCATGCCCAGGCGCTGCTGTCCCGCCGGGCCGCCGAACTGATCGAGGAGTCCGACCCGGCCCTGTTCGACGGGCCGCTGGAGCCGATCTACCATCGGATCCTGCGCCGCTTGGCCGATGATCTGGGAGGCAAATAATCCGGAAGATGACGATCCGGGGTGGCTCCCGCTGGCCGGATGGTCTTAAATGGATGAAAAGAGGGAGAAAATCCCCGGAACAAGAATGCAATCAAAAGAGGAGGAGACGTTCATGGGAAATACAGGCATGTGGAAGACGGGCAGGCTCCTGACGGGGCTGGCGCTCGGTGCGGCGCTGACCCTGTCGGCTGCGGCGGCCGGTGCCCAGACCCTCAAGATTTCCCACCAGTGGAAGGCGCAGACCGATGCCCGCGACCGTGCCGTCCGGGTCTTCGTGGAGGAGGTCGGCAAGAAGGCGCCCGACCTGAAGTTCCGCATCTTCCCCGGGCGTTCGCTGATCCAGAACCCGGTCGCCCAGTTCGACTCGCTCCAGAACAATTCGCTGGAGATGGCGATCTATCCGCTGGTCTACGCCGTCGGCAAGGTGCCGGAATTCTCCATCACCATCATGCCCGGCCTGGTCAGCAACCTGGACGAGGCGGTCAAGCTGAAGGACTCCGCCTACCATAAGCGGCTCCAGGAGATCGCCCACGCCAACGGGGTCCATATTGTCACCTGGTGGTGGACGCCCGGCGGCTTCGCGTCGAAGAACCGGGAGATCCAGGGACCGGACACGGTCAGCGGCCTCAAGATGCGCGCGGCCGACCCATATTTCGAAACGGTGCTCCAGGCGGCCGGCGCCTCCGTCCAGTCGATGCCCTCCACCGAGATCTACTCGGCGCTCCAGACCGGCGTGCTCGACGGCGTCATGACCTCGGCGGAAAGCTTCGTCAGCATGCGGATCTACGAGCAGACCAGCAACGCGACGGTCGGCGGCGACAACATCCTGTTCATGCTGCTCCAGCCGCTGATCATGTCCAAGCAGGCCTGGGACAACCTGACCCCTGACCAGCAGAAGGCGTTCGAGGAGGCGGCCACCGTCAGCGAGGAATTCTTCAACGGTCTCCAGCGGGAGGCGGACCTGGAGATGAAGCGGGCCTTCGAGGAGGCCGGGGCCGACGTGAGGCCGCTGACCGACGCGGAGTTCGAAGCCTGGGTCGACCTGGCGCGCGAGACCGCCTGGAAGAAGTTCGAAACCGAAGTCCCCAACGGCAAGGAGCTGATCGGGCTGGTCGAGACCTCGCTCCAGAACGCCCAGTAAGCCAAGAACAAAGAAAAGAAAGATGCGGGTGCCGCCGAGCCGGCCCCCGCGCATGCCAAACGGGGGAGGACAGTCGATGCGTGCAGTGATCGCGCTGATCGACCGCCTGTCGATATCATGTGCCGTCGTGGCGTCGGTGCTGCTGGCATCGGCGGTCGTGATCGTCTGTTACATGGTCGTGATCAGGACGTTGGGTTACTCCAGCTACTGGGAGATCGAGGCGTCGATCTACATGGTCGTCGCCGCGACCTTCCTCGCGTCGCCCTATACGCTGATGACCAGGGGGCATGTGTCGGTCGATTTCCTGCCCTGGATGATGGGGCAACGCGCCGCCCGCGTGATCCAGGCCGGGATCGCGGTGGTCGGGATCGTCATCTGCCTCTACATGGCCTGGCTCGGCTGGCACCTCACCCTCGAGGCGATCGCGAGCGACGAGCGCAGCACCAGCATGTGGCGCCCGGTCAAATGGCCGCTCTACGTCATGATGCCGATCGGCCTCGGCCTGACCGCCCTCCAATATCTGGCGGAGATTTTCCGGAGCGCTTCGGACGAGGCGCCGGCCAAGGCGCCCCTGCCGCGGATGGAGGCGGTTCCGGAACCTGCCCCCGGACGGAACACCCCCGGCCGGAGCGACCCTGAACGGAGGATGCCCGCGCGATGACCGAACTCCAGATCGGCTCCCTCATCCTCGTCTGCACCACGCTGGTGCTGTTTTCCGGCATCCCGATCGCGTTCGGGCTGACCGTCGTCTCGATCGCTTTCCTCTACGTCTTCGACGGGCCGGGCAGCCTGTCGGCCGTGCCGCGCACCTTCCTGGACGAGATCAGCGGCTTCGCACTGCTGGCGGTGCCGATGTTCGTGCTGCTCGGGTCGCTGATCGGGTCGTCCCGGGCGGGCGCCGACATCTACGAGGCGCTCCACCGCTGGCTCGCCCGCGTGCCGGGCGGGCTGGTGATCGCCAACATCGGCGCCTGCGGCCTGTTCTCCGCCCTGTCCGGCTCCAGCCCGGCGACGGCCGCCGCGATCGGCAAGGTCGGAGTGCCGGAGATGCTGAAGCGCGGCTGCCCGCCGGGCCTCGCGACCGGCGCCATCGCGGCGGGCGGGACGCTGGGCATCCTGATCCCGCCGTCGGTCACCATGATCCTGTACGGCGTCGCGACCGAAACCTCGATCGGGCGGCTGTTCGTCGCCGGCGTCGTGCCGGGCGTCCTTCTCGTGGTGATCTTCTGCGTCTATGCCTGGGCCGCCACCGCCTTCGCCGAGCGGCATTCCGTCCAGCCGCGCGAGAGCTACACGCTCCGGGAGAAGATCCGCGCGTCGGGTACGGTGATGCCGCTGTTCGGCATCATCGCGCTGATCATCCTGGCGCTCTACGGCGGCTACGCGACCCCGTCGGAGATCGCGGCGCTGGCGGCCATGCTGGCGTTCCTGTACGTGGCGCTGGTCTACCGCATCGTGAACCGGGAGAACCTGTGGCCGATCTTCGGCAACGCGGTGCGCGAGAGCTGCATGATCCTGCTGATCATCGCGGCATCGGGCCTGTTCTCCTACATGATGTCGCTGCTCTACGTGACCCAGACCATGGCCGACCTGCTGGTCGGCTGGGAACTGAACCGCTGGGTCATGCTGCTGGTGGTCAACGTCTTCCTGCTGGTGGCCGGCTGCTTCCTGCCGCCGGTCGCGCTGATCCTGATGACCATGCCGATCCTCCAGCCGGTGCTGGAGGCCAATGATTTCGACATGATCTGGTTCGGCGTGCTGATGACGATCAACCTGGAGATCGGCCTGATCACGCCGCCGGTCGGGCTCAACCTGTATATCCTGCGGAACGTGGCGCCCCAGGTGCCGCTGATGACCGTCCTGTGGGGATCGGTCCCCTTCGTCCTGATCATGATGGGGTTCATGGTGCTGCTCTGCTTCTTCCCGGGCCTGGCCCTGTGGCTGCCCAGCCAGATGTTCGGCCCGTGATGACGGGGACCATCCGCTTCGAGAACCGGGGCGAGGTGGGAGTCGTCGTCATCGACAACCCGCCGCGCCGCAACGCGCTGACCGTCGGCATGTGGGCGGCGCTGGGCGAGCTGGTCCGCGGGATCGACCGCGAGGGCGGGCACCGCTGCCTGGTCCTGCGCGGCGCCGGCGAAGAGGCGTTCGCGTCGGGCGCCGACATCAGCGAGTTCGAGCACGAGCGGTCCGACCGCGAGCAGGTGACCCGCTACCACGAGCGCTATGTCGGCCCGGGGCTGGCGTCCCTGCTGGAGTGCGGCATCCCGACGGTCGCCATGATCCGGGGCACCTGCATGGGCGGCGGGCTGGAGATCGCGTCCTGCTGCGACATAAGGATCGCCGCAGACGACGCGAAGCTCGGCATCCCGATCAGCCGGATGGGCTTTCCCCTGGCGTTCGGCGAGACCGAACTGCTGTTCAGGCTCCATGGCCGCGGCATCGCGGCCGAACTCCTGCTGGAGGGCCGGATCTACGACGCGCGCGAGGCCCTGTCCAAGGGGTTGGTCGAGCGGGTCGTCCCGGCCGAACGGCTGGAGGAGGAGGCGCTGGCGACCGCCCGCCGGGTCGCCGCCGGGTCGCCCAATGCGCACCGCAGCACCAAGGCCCAGTTCCTGCGCCTGCTGCGCGACCCGTCGCCCGTCACCGCCGAGGAGCGCGCGCGGTCCTACGATTTCGCCGACACCGAGGACTACCGGATCGGCTACCGGGCGTTCCTGCAGAAGGTCAAGCCGGTCTTCGAGGGACGGTGACGGTTCGGCGCAGGGGTGGTCGGCATAACTGATTGTTTCCCGAACCTGTTATCTCCTTCAGAATGACGTGACCAACGTTCCGCTGAGGAGATGGCCATGCAGCCGTTCAAGACCGTCGATATCGCCTTCGGCCGGGGTCACCTGACCGTGGGGCTGCCCGAAGAGGCCGAGGTGACGGTGATCCGGAAGGCCTCCCTGCCGAAGCTGGCCGACCAGGACGGCGCGGTCCGGGCCGCCTTCGCGAACCCCGTGGACTCTGCCCCGCTCGCCGAACTGGCGAAGGGCCGGGGCAGCGCCTGCATCCTGATCTGCGACATCACCCGGCCGGTGCCCAACCGCCTGTTCCTGCGGCCGATGATCCAGACCCTGGCCGAGGCCGGCATCCCGAAGGACCGCATCACCGTGCTGGTCGCGACCGGCCTGCACCGCCCCAACGAGGGCGCCGAGCTGGCCGAGCTGGTCGGCGATCCCTGGGTGCTGGAGAATGTCCGGGTCGAGAACCACTTCGCCATGCGCGACGAGGACCACGCGGACCTGGGCCGCACCGCCACCCGGAACACGCCGGTCCGCATCGACCGGCGCTTCCTGGACGCCGACCTGCGGATCGCGACCGGGCTGGTTGAGCCGCACTTCATGGCCGGCTGGTCGGGCGGCCGCAAGGTGGTGGCGCCGGGCGTCGCCGGGCACGAGACGATCCGGACGTTCCATTCCGCCCGATTCATGGAAGATCCGCTGGCGGTCCAGTGCAACTTGGTCGGCAACCCCCTGCACGAGGAGCAGCTGGAGATCGTCCGCATGATCGGCGAGATCTACGCGCTCAACACCGTGATCGATGAGGACCGCGACCTCGTCCACGTCACCTTCGGCGAGATCATCGCCAGCCACCTGGCCGCCGTCGGCTTCATCCAGGACGTGACCCGGATCAGGCTGCCGCAGCGCTTCAAGACCGTCGTCACCTCCTCGGCCGGCTATCCGCTGGACAAGACCTATTACCAGACGGTCAAGGGCATGGTGACCCCGCTGGACATCCTGGAGCCGGGCGGCACCCTGATCATCGCGTCGGAATGCTCGGAAGGCATGGGCTCCAAGGAGTTCCGCGACGCCCAGGCGCGTCTGGTCGAGCTCGGGCCGGAGCGTTTCCTCGCCACCCTGACCGCCAAGTCGCTGGCCGAGGTGGACGAGTGGCAGACCGAGATGCAGCTGAAGCCCATGCGGATCGGCCGGGTCCAGCTCTACACCTCCGGCCTCGACGAGGAGGAGCGGCGGATCACCGCGGTCGAGGTGATCGGCGACCTGGACGCCGCCGTCGCCGACAGTATCCGGCGCCATGGCGACAGCCGGGTCGCGGTGATCCCGGAAGGCCCCTACGTCGTCCCCGTCGTCGAGGCGGCATGACCCTCCGCCACATCCACCTGGACGCCGTCGGCGGCATCGCCGGCGACATGTTCGTGGCGGCCCTGGTCGATGCGGTGCCGGCGCTCCGGGACCGGGTGCTCGACGATGCCGCCGCCGTGCTGCCGTCAGGCGCCGGGACGCCCGTGTTTTCCGCCGGCGCCAGCGCCGGGATCTCGGTGCTGCGCTTCGGCCTGGAAAGCGGCGGGCGGGACGGCGGCCATGACCATCACGACGGCACCGGCAGCTACCGGCATATGGTCGGCCTGATCCGGGAGGCCCGCCTGTCCGAGGGAACCGCCGGCCACGCGGTCGCGATCCTGACCCTGCTGGCCGAAGCGGAAGCGGCGATCCACGGCGTTCCGGTCGAGCAGGTCCACTTCCACGAGATCGGCGACTGGGACAGCCTGATGGACGTGGTCGCGGCCGGCTCGCTCGCCGCGGCGCTCGAGTCCACCTGGAGCGTTTCCGATCTGCCGCTGGGCGGCGGGCGGGTGCGGACCGCGCATGGCCTGCTGCCGGTGCCGGCCCCGGCGACCGCCCGCCTCCTGGAAGGATTCCACTGGCGCGACGACGGCGTGTCCGGCGAGCGGGTAACCCCGACCGGGGCCGCCATCCTGCGCCACCTCGTCAATGGTCCCGGCCGTCCCGGCGGGCGGCTGGAGGCGACCGGGAGCGGCGCCGGCACGCGGGAGCTGCCGGGCACGCCCAACATCCTGCGGGCATTGGTGTTCGACACGGCCGCCGCGGGGGCCCGGGACGTGGGGCAGGAGGTGGCGGTGCTCAGCTTCGACGTCGACGACATGACAGGGGAGGAGATCGGCGTCGCCGCCGACCGGCTCCGCGCGCTGGACGGCGTGCTGGACCTGGCGCTGGCGCCCCTGGCCGGCAAGAAGGGCCGCCCGCTCACCGGGTTCCGCCTGCTGGTCCGCCCCGACGCCCTGGCCTCCATCCGGGAACGCTGCCTGGTGGAGACCTCCACCATCGGCCTGCGCTGGCGGACTGAGCGGCGGACGGTCCTGCCCCGCGCGTCCTCCGGCGAAATGGTCCGGGTCAAGCGCGTGGAGCGGCCCGGCGGCGGGACCACCGCCAAGGCGGAGAGCGACGACCTCGCCGGGATCGATGGCCTCGCCGCCCGGCGGGCGCGCAAGGCTGAAGCGGAGACGGGGCCATGAGCGCGCGGGAAGCCCAGGCCCGCCTCGTCGCGGCGCTCGACCGGCATGCCGAGCTGGTGATCGCCGTATCCGGCGGGGTGGACAGCATGACGCTGGCCTTCGTGGCGCACCGGTTCTCCCGCGGGCGCGTTTCCATGCTGCATGCGGTCTCCCCGGCCGTTCCGCCCCACGCCACGGCGCGGGTCCGTGCCCATGCCGGGCGGGAGGGCTGGGACCTCGCCGTCGCCGACGCGGGGGAGTTCGCCGACCCGCGCTACCGCGCCAATCCGGTGGACCGCTGTTTCTTCTGCAAGTCCAACCTGTACGACCGCATCCGCTCGGTCACCGAAGGAACGGTCGCCTCCGGCACCAACCTGGACGACCTGGGCGATTTCCGGCCCGGGCTGAAGGCGGCGTCCCAGCGGGGCGTCGTGCATCCCTTCGTGGAAGCCGGCATCGACAAGGCGACGGTGCGGGCGCTCGCCCGGCTCCATGGCCTGGACGATCTCGCGGAACTGCCGGCCCAGCCCTGCCTGTCCAGCCGGGTCGAGACCGGCATCGCCATCGACGCCGACGACCTGGGCTTCATCGATCAGGTCGAGACAGCCGTCGCGGCCCTGGTCCCGGCCGGATCCAGCGTCCGCTGCCGGATCACCCATGCCGGCGTCGCCCTGGAACTGGACGACCCCGAGACCGCCGGCGAGACGGCCGGGCGCCTGGTCTCGGACCTGTGCGCCCGCACCGGCCGCACCTTCGGCGGCGTGCGCCCCTATCGCCGGGGTTCCGCCTTCCTGCGGGATGCGCCATGAGCGACTTCGTGATCGACTGGGGGCGGGAAGGGCGCACCGGCGTGCCGGAAGCGGTGCTGTGCGCGTCGAAATCGGTGGCACAGGTCGAGGCGATCCTGAAGGAGGCGGCCATGGCCGGCCGCCGCTTGCTGTTCACCCGGCTGGAGCCCGCCGCCTTCGAGGCCCTGGCGCCGGAATGCCGCGCCATGCTCGATTACGACTCCCTTTCCCGCACGGCCTGGTGCGGAGCCTTGCCGCCGGCGGGGGCCGCGCGCGACGGCATCGGCATCGTCGCCGCGGGAACCTCCGACCTGCCTGTCGCCCGCGAGGCCGCCCGGACCCTCGAGTTCCTGGGGTTCTCGGCGCCGGTCGTCGCCGATGTCGGCGTCGCGGGCCTGTGGCGCCTGATGCGCCGGCTGGAGGAGATCCGCGGCTGGCGCGTCGTGATCGCGACGGCCGGCATGGAGGGGGCGCTGTTCAGCGTGCTCGCCGGGCTGGTCGACTCGCCGGTCATCGCCGTCCCCACTTCCGTCGGCTACGGCGTCGCGGCCGGCGGGACCGCGGCCTTGCACACGGCGCTCGCGTCCTGCGCCCCGGGCGTCCTCGCGGTCAACATCGACAACGGGTTCGGCGCGGCCGCCGCCGCCGCGAAGATGCTGAATAAAATGTGAGACAAATTGCTATTTGTCCGTCATGCCATATGGTGCGATAAGGGGGCAGGCACCAGGGAGCGGAAAGGACGCCTCTCAGCGATGTTCCACTGGAAGAAGCATGCCCGGTACGAGGTGGTCGCCGAGCAGGCCGGCCATGCGAGCATCGACGGTATCTTCGAAACGGAACACGAGGCGGTCGAACGCGCGACCTACCTGCTCAGCCTCGCCAAGTTCACCCGGGTTCAGGTCGTCCAGGTCGCCAAGCACACCCAGACCGTCGTGTTCGAGCGGGCGTCGCAGACCGGCGGGGCCGGGATCATCGGCATCACGGCGATCGAGGACGCCCATTTCTGCACCGACGTGCTGGACGTCTACGGCCATCCCAGCCGGATGACCCTGCTGCGCCTGACCCGCCGCCATGCCGACCGCCAGATCGCGATCCCGTGCGAGACGCTGCACGATTACCTGGCGCTCCGCCTGATCGAGCGGGAGGGCATGCTGCTCAATTCGGGCATCACGCGGCTCGCCCGGGTGCAGTCCAGGGAGAACGCGACGGTAGCCGCCGAGCGCGAGCGGGAACTGGGCGCCCTGTGGCTCCGCCTGAAGCAGCTCGCCCAGACCTCCGACAGCTTGGCCGGATACGGCAAGCTGCTGATCCAGAAGGGGCTGGGCGCGTTGCAGGAACAGGTGGCATCGACCTGCGCGCCGGCCGAATGCGACCGCGTCGTCAGCTACGCCTTCGCCCGCCTGCTGGAGGGGCACCGCGACTGGGGCACCAAGACCCGCGCGCTGATCCAGGTGCTGGAGGAGGACGACGGCGACGCCACCGGCATCGCCTGGGTCGATCAGGTCCTGGCGGAGACGATCGACGGCCGCGACCCGATCAAGGTCCTGATCGGCTATTCGCCCGACCTCGGCGCGGCGCTGGGCAGCCTGCTGGCCACGCTGAACGGCCGGCTCGACGACCGCCACCCTTTCACGCCGGTGCTGATGGACTTGAGCAACGCCCTGGCGCGCTGGCACCTGCCGGAGGTCGAGGCGGCCCTGCTGCGCCGCGTCGCGACCGGGCTGACCGGCAGCCAGCCCCTGACCAAGGAGGGGCCGATCGCGGACGCCGCCGCGCTGCGCCGGATCGTCGCCGGCCTCGCCTGCTTCAGCGGCTTCCGCGGCGGTCCCGACATGAGCCAGGCGCTCCTCCGCCGGGCCAAGACGGCGCTGCGTTTCGGGGAAGCAGACCTGCCGTTCGAAACGGCGGTCCAGCAGCTCTGCGGCAGCCTCAAGGGACCCGGTGCCCAGATCGGTTTCCTGCTGGACTTGGCGGAGACCGAACTGGGGCGCCAGAAGGGCGTCTTCCTGTTCGGCAGCCTGTCCCGCATCTTCTCCCGCCTGCGTAGCGCCCGCGATCTGGCGCCCGCCCACGTTCCCATGGAGGATATCCGCCGCGAACTCGGCGGTCGCCTGCGCCGCGCCGGCATCCCGCGCGACCTCGCCGACCAGCTGATGTACAAGATCTCGTCCCTGCCGGCGGAAGCGCCGAGAGCGCTGCTGCGTTAGAGCGGTTTCCGACCGGGTTGAACCGCTCCGGCGGGGGCGACGCAAGCGTCATTCAGGTTCTTGCCACAGATTACGGCGATGGACAAAGATACGGACCGGATCATCTGAGGATATCGCCGTCATCTGTGGCCGAATTTATTCATTCCATGCCGGCTTCGAACAAGGTGCACCAAGCCTCACGGGTTCAGCAGCCACACCGAGGCGTTCAGCACCGCCGCGTAGCTGACCCACAGCAGGTACGGCACGAACAGCCAGCCCGCCAGCGGACGTACGCGCCAGAACGCCACCATCGTGGCGGCCACCGCGATCCAGAGCGCCGATATCTCCGCGAAGGCCAGGCCGGGCTGCTGCATGCCGAAGAAGATCAGCGACCACAGGATGTTCAGCCCGAGCTGGAGCCCGAACAGCAGCAGCGGCCCGCGCGCCCCGGCCAAGCCGCGGTCCCGCCAGACCAGCCAGCCGGCGACCGCCATCATGCCGTAGAGCACCGTCCAGACCGGCCCGAACAGCCAGTTCGGCGGGTTGAACCAGGGCTTCTGCAAGCCGGCGTACCAGCCGCCGATCTGCGGCAGGGTCACGGAGGATGCCGTCGCCGAAGCGACGGCGACGAGGATCACGAAGGCCGCGAGCCCGATCAGGGACCGGCTCCGGCTGCCCGCCCGGCCTGGGGCGGCGATGGTGGACTGGGTCATCATGCTGCGTGACATCGGACGCGGGACGGCGCCGGTCAAGGTCCTCTATTCCGGTGTTCCCCCCAAGGGAGCCTTGTCGCGGGGGCGGGTGCGGCAAATGTCTGGTTCAATCCTCGACATCGCAACCCTGGACCACCACCATGAAGCCGGAAGACATCATCGGCGCATGGCTGGCAGGCATCGCCATCTGGGCGGCAGCCATGCTCTGCGTCGTCCTTTTCGGGCCGATCGAACACCGGTCCGGTCCGGTCCCCACGCCGGCCGGGATCACCATCGACGACTGGTACGCCGGCGCCTGGCAGGACGAGGGCCAGCGGGAGTGGGACGAGGCGGACCGGCCCACCCGCCTCGAACCGGAACTCCCCTGGCTCCCCGCCGAAGACGGGACCGGCCAGCCACCGGGGGTGGACGTCAGCCTATCGCCCCTCGCGCCGCCAGGCGGCCAGTAGGGCGCCGACCACCAGCAGGACGACCAGCCCGGCGGGAAGCAGCGACGCCTCGCTGACGCCGGTCACCACGTAGTCGCCGTTGGCCCGCAGCCCGATCCAGTTGTTGCCGGCCTGGTCGCGGTCGGGCCGGGTGCGCCGCACGTCCACGTCGCCGTCGGCCAGCCAGTGGACCCCGCCGCCGCTGGCCTGGGCGGCTGGAGCCATCGGCTCCCCGGTCGTGCGCACGTCGGCCAGTTCCGGCGGGTTGACCGCGCCGACCACGGCCAGGGCCGTGCGCTCCCCGTCACTCACCCGGTAGATGCCGGGTTCGGTCGCCAGCACCGCGGCGGTCGCGAGGCCGTTGCCGTCCTCGACCAGATCGACCCCGCGCACCTGGTCCGACGGGCTGGTCAGCTCGACGGAGCGCGGGTCGGGTTCCAGGCTGCGGCGCTCGATCGTGATGCGGTTGCCCTCGACCTTGGCGCGCAGGTCGTTCTCCTCCAGCTCCGGCTCCTTCATGAGCCAGTGGGCGAGACGCCGGAGCAACTCGGCCTGCGGGCCGCCGCCCTCGTAGCCGCGGGACCACAGCCAGATCTGGTCGCTGGCGATCTGGGCGACCCGGCCTTCGCCGACGCGGTTCAGGATCATCAGCGGCCGCTGGTCGGCGCCTTCCATCACGACGCTGCCCTGGAGCGGAGTCACGTCGGTCTGGCGGAACCATCGGCCCCAGCTCGGCTCCTGCCCCTGGGGAGCGCCGGCCGGCACGTCGCCGGGCAGGCCGGCGGTTACGGGATGGCGGCGGCCCAGCTCGGTCACCGACGGCTTGAACGGCCGCTCGATCACCTCGCCGGTCGGCTCGCCGGGCAGCACGGCGCCCAGCGGCGTGCGGAACAGGCTCATGGAGGTCGAGAAGGTCGGTCCTCCAGCTTCCAGCAGGGCGCCGCCGTTCTCCACATAGCTCGCGATGTTGCTGAGATACAGCTGGGGCAGCACGCCGCGCCGCCGGTAGCGGTCGAAGATGATCAGGTCGAACTCGTCCAGCTTGATCTCGAAGAGCTCCCGGATCGGGAAGGCGATCAGCGACAGCTCGCGGATCGGCGTCCCGTCCTGCTTCTCCGGCGGGCGCAGGATCGTGAAATGGACCAGGTCGACGCCGGGATCGGCCTTCAGCAGGTTGCGCCAGGTCCGCTCGCCCGCGTGGGGCTCGCCCGACACCAGAAGCACCCGCAGCCGGTCGCGCACGCCGCTGATCACCACGGCGGCCCGGTTGTTGGCCAGGGTCAGTTCCTGGGGGGCGGCGGCCACCTCCATCTCCAGCACGTTCTGGCCGCCATGCTCCAGGTTGAACTCCAGCGGCACGTCGCGGCCGACCGGCACCCGGAATGGGCGCGGGGCGCCGCCGTCCTGGCGCACGTTGACGACGGCGTCGGGCGACTGGCTGCCCGGCATGTCCTCGACCCGCACGGTCACGGTGACCGGCCTGCCGACCAGGCCGAAGCTGGGCGCCCGGACCACGGCCAGCCGGCGGTCCGCCTCGTCGCGCTCCCCCGTCAGCAGGGTGTGGATCGGCCCCAGGTCCTCCAGCCCCTTGCCGCCGCCCGGAACGTCGTGGACCTGGCCGTCGGTGATGAAGACGGCGCCGGCCATGCGCCGGCGGGGCAGGTCGGCCATGGCGTTATCGAGCACCTCGAACAGCCTGGTCTCCTCGATCGCGCCGCCGACGCCGCCTTCCGCGCCGCCGGTGCGCACGATCCGCACCTCCAGGTCGGGGAAGCGCGACAGCCGTTCCTGGAGGTCTGCCAGCGCGCGTTCGGTGCGGGCGCGGCGCTCGCCGATGTTCTGGCTGGGGGACTCGTCCACCACCAGCACGGCGACGTCCCGGATCGGCTCACGGTCCTCCTGGACCAGCGCCGGGTTCAGCAGCGCCACCGCCAGCGCGGCCAGGCCCAGGGTCCGCCACGCGGTCCCGCGGGCCCGCCGGAAGGCCGCCACGAGGATGCCGGCCGCCGCCAGGACGAACAGCGGGATCAGCACCGCCCAGGGAAGCAGCGGGGAGAAGTCAATGGCGGTGCCGCCACCCATCATTGGCCGAGCCTTTCCAGTATGGCGGGCACATGGACCTGGTCGGCCTTGTAGTTGCCGGTCAGGGCATACATCATCAGGTTGACGCCGAAACGATAGGCCATCTCGCGCTGCCGCTCGCCGCCCGGCACGACGGCGTTCAGCGGCCGGCCGGCCTCGTCGACCGCCCAGGCGCCGGCCCAGTCGGCGGAGCCGATGATCACCGACGACACGCCGTCATTGTGCCGGCCCTCCTCGGCCTCGACCCAGACGTCGCCGCCGCCGAACCGGCCGGGAAAATCCTGGAGCAGGTAGAACGCCTTGGTCAGCACATGCTCGGGCGGGACCGGCGCCAGCGCGGGCACGTCGAGCCCGTCCACCAGCTGGCGCAGCCGCTGGGCGCCCGGCCCGCCGCCGGTCAGCGCCGAGCCGGGGCCGTACTGCCGGTCGCGGGTGTCGAACAGGATGGTCCCGCCGTTGCGCAGGAACTCGTTCAGCCGGAGGCGCGCCGAATCGCTGAGGTCGGGCTGCGACGGCGAGATCGCCCAATAGATCAGCGGGAAGAAGGCCAGCTCGTCCTGCTCCAGGTTCACCGCCATGGCGCCGGCGGTCTCGACCGCGGTGCGGCGGTTCAGGATCTCGCTCAGCCCCTCCAGCCCGGCCCGGGTGGTCTCGTCCACCGTCCGGTCGCCGGTCACCACATAGGCCAGGTAGGTCTCGCCGCTGGCCTTGATCGCGAACTCGTCCGAGGCGCGCGCCGGGCCGGTTCCGGCGGCGACCAGCCCCGCCGCGAGCAGGACCGCGGATGCGGCCGCCGCGGCGCGGCGCCGGCGGCCGAAGCGGATGTTGCCGAGAAGCCCGCGCAGCACCAGCGCCACGAACAGGTCGATGATCGCCAGCGCCATGGCGGCTCCCAGCAGCCAGGGTTTCAGGTCGATCTCGCCGCGTGCCGCGTAGGTTCCCTGGGCGACGCCGGCGGGCAGCCGGCGCAGGGGTTCGATCGCGGTCACCAGCGAGGTCAGGTTGAGCGCCCGGCGCGCCTCCTCCGTCCCGTAGAAGCCGGGCGGGTGGCGGGGGCCGAGCGATTCGGGCCGGAACGCGTTGCCGGCGATCGGGAATACGGTGGCGGGCGGCGGGATCAGCTGGCCCAGCCCGTCGAGCACCTCGATCGGCGCGAAGGTCGCCGCCTGGACGTCGCCGGACACGCCCTCGCTCAGCGCGGTCACCCGCCGCAGCATGTCCACGAATAGGCCGGACAGCGCCAGGTTCGACCAGTCCGAATTGGCCGTGGTGTGGACCAGCACGATCCGGCCCTCCTCGCGCTGCTCCGCCGTGACCAGCGGGGTGCCGTCGGCCAGCCGCGCCCAGGTCTTCTCGGCGAGGTCGATCGACGGCTCGGCCAGGACCTGGCGGTCGACCACCACGTCGGGCGGAACGGCCAGGCCGGCGAAGGGGCTGTCGGGCGGGAAGGGCGCCAGCCGCGCCGGCTCCGACCAGGACAGCGCGCCGCCCAGCGTCCTGTCGCCCAGCCGGAGGCGCACCGGCACCAGCTGGTCGGTATGCTGGGCCAGCCGCGGCCCGGCGAAGCGCACCAGCACGCCGCCGCGCTCCACCCAGGCTGCCACGGCCTGCGCCTCGGTGTCGGTCAGGGCGCCGATGTCGGCCAGGATCAGCACCGACAGGTCGCGGCCCATCAGGTCCAGCACGCTGCCCCGTCGGATCTCGCTGAACGGGGCGAGCGCCCGTTCCAGGTAGTAGAGGTCGCTCAGCAGCGGCTGGTTCTCGCCCTCGGGTCGTCCGGACACCAGGCCGACCGGGCGGCGGCGCCAGCGCTCGTCCAGCAGGACGGTGGCCCCGGCGGTCGCCTCGCCCTCGATCGACAGGCGGGTGACCTCGTTGCGCAGCTCCACGGGAAGCGACAGCGGGACCTCCAGGCTGTCCGAGCCGGGCGCGAAGGCGGTTTCCTGGCGCGCGAGCAGCCGGCCGTCGGCGGCGGTCGCCCGGACCGTGACGGGGGTCGGCAGGGTCGTGTCGGCCCGCCGCACCCGGGCCACCAGGTCGTTCCCCTCGATGCTGGGCGGCAGCAGCAGGTTGGGCAGGCGGTCGGCACCGTTCATCAGCACCTCGGCGCCGCCCAGCTGCTGGAGCCGCTGGGCCAGCGGCAGCGCCGCCGCGTCGGCCAGCCCGTCGGACAGCCAGACGGTATGGGCGGAGCCTTCGACCTGCAGCCCGCGGAGCGTCTCCAGCACGGCGGCCCGGTCGGTCGGCCAGGGCCGGGGGGCCAGCGACTGGGTCAGCCGCCTGGCGTCCGCAGGCCGGAGCAGGGTGCTGGGCTGCGGCTTCTCGCCGGAGGCGGACGGCGCGGTCGCCACCACGATCAGGTCGCGGCCGTTCCGCTCCGCCTGGTCGACCAGCTCGCCCATGGTGCGCTGGCGCGCCTGCCAGTCGCGGGCGGCGCCCCAGCCGTTGTCCACCACCAGGATGATCGGGCCGCTGCCCGGCAGCCCGGCGCGCGGGTTCAGCAGCGGCTGGGCGAGCGCCAGGATCACCAGCGCCGCCAGCACCATCCGCATGATCAGCAGCCAGAGCGGCGTCCGGGCGGGGGTCTCCTCCCGCGCCACCAGGTCGCGCAGCAGGCGGATCGCCGGGAACTGGACGATCCGGGGGCTGGGCGGCGTCAGGCGCAGCAGCCACCACAGCACCGGAAGAACGATCAGGGCACCGAGGATCCAGGGTGCGGCGAAGGCTATCGGTCCCAGTCCCAGCATCTGTTCAGCTCTTCGGTGCTTGGGCAATCGCCCCGTGAAGTGCCAGGAGCGCCGTCTGCGGCGGCCTGTCGGTCCGGTGCGTCGCGAAGCTCCAGCCGGCGGCGCGGGCAAGGGCCGCCAAGCCGTCGCGGTGGGCTTCCAGCCGTTCCAGATAGGTCTGGCGGACCGCCTCGACCCGCGGGATCAGCAGTTCCTCCTCGCCTTCCAGGCCCTCGAACTCGATCCGGCCGGCGAAGGGCAGCGTCTCTTCCGCCGGGTCGAGCACCTGGACCAGGTGGCCACGCACGCCGCGGCCGCTGAACGCCGCCACGGTCCGCTGGATTTCCGCCAGGGGCGACAGCAGGTCGCCGATCAGCACGGCCTGGGCATGGCGGGGCAGGAGCGGCACCGCGGGCAGCCCGTCCCTGGGCAGCTGCCCCTCCGCCAGGGTCATGGCGAGCCGGTTCAGCGTCACCTTGTTGCCCGACGGCGGCACGCCCGAACCCAGCAGGGCCACCCGTTCGCCGCCGCGCACCAGCAGGACGGCAAGCGCCAGCAGCAGCAGTTCGGCGCGTTCCTTCTTGGTCGGCAGGCCGGGGGACGAGCGGTAGTCCATGGACGACGAGGCGTCCGTCCAGAGCCAGACGCTCTGCGCCGCCTCCCACTCGTTCTCGCGCACGAAGACGGGCTGCGATTTGCCCGACTGGCGCCAGTCGATCATCAGGGCGCTGTCGCCGACCTCGTAGCGGCGATACTGCCAGAAGGTCTCCCCGGTCCCGACGCGCCGGCGGCCGTGGACGCCCTGGGCAACGGTGGAGGCGACCCGCTCGGCCGCCACCAGCAGGGGCGGCAGCCGCGACGCCAGCGCTTCCGACCGGTGCTGCGCCCGCAGCGAGGTCGCCGCGAGATCGGGCTTTCCCATCCTGTCGCGCGCCATGCCCGGCTACCGCAGCGGGGCGCAGAGGCGGTCAATCACGTCGTCGAGCGTGATGCCGTCGGCGCGGGCCGCGAAGTTGAGCGCCATGCGGTGCTTCAGCACCGGCTTGGCCAGGGCCAGCACGTCGTCGAGCGAGGGCGACAGCCTGCCGTCGAGCACCGCGCGGGCGCGGGCGGCCAGCATCAGCGCCTGGCTGGCGCGGGGGCCGGGTCCCCAGGCCACGTGGCTGCGGATCTCCTCCATCTCGCTGGTCTCCGGCCGGCCCGACCGGACCAGGCTCAGGATGCCCTCGACCACGCTCTCGCCGACGGGGATGCGGCGGACCAGCCGCTGGGCCGCCATCAGGTCGGCCGGGTTCAGCACGGCGACCGCGGCCTCGTCCTCGGTCCCGGTGGTGGCGATCAGCATGCGCCGCTCGGCGTCGTAGTCGGGATACGTGACGTCGACCTGCATCAGGAAGCGGTCGAGCTGCGCTTCCGGCAGGGGATATGTGCCTTCCTGCTCCAGCGGGTTCTGGGTCGCCAGGACGTGGAACGGCTGGGGCAGGGGATGGTAATGGCCGGCGACCGAGACCCGGCGCTCCTGCATCGCCTGGAGCAGGGCCGACTGGGTCCGCGGGCTGGCGCGGTTGATCTCGTCCGCCATCAGCAGCTGGCAGAACACCGGGCCGGGGATGAAGCGGAACGACCGGCGGCCGTTCTCGTCCTCCTCCAGCACTTCCGAACCCAGGATGTCGGCCGGCATCAGGTCGGGGGTGCACTGGACGCGCTTGTCGTCGAGCCCCAGGACGATGCCCAGCGTCTCGACCAGCCGGGTCTTGGCGAGGCCGGGGACGCCGATCAGCAGCACGTGCCCGCCCGCGAGCAGGGTGATCAGGGTCAGGTCCACCACGTCCTGCTGGCCGAAGATGATGCGGCCGATCCGGTCCCGCACCATGGACAGGCGGCCGCCCAGGGTTTCCACCTCGGCCAGAAGCTGGGCCGGATTCTCGATCCCGGCAGACCCGTGGCGCATTGCATCGGTAGCGGTCAAATCAGGGATCTCCTGTGCTCTCAAGACAACCGGCTGCGGAACCCCCGCCGGAAACCAGGCGTTGCGACGCCCGTTCTCAATCAGGGTATCGGACCTAGATTACCAGTATGGCGAAATTGCGTACCCGGGTACCGATATTAACAGGAAATTCGGCTTCACAAGGGGGAAAGCAAGCCTATGACCAGTTCGATTCCGACGCCGGGCATGCCGTCCGGCCTGTTCCGCCCCGACGGCCCGGGGCCGGACGAGGGCTACCCGATTCGCATCGATCGCGACGGCACATGGTACTATCATGGGTCGCCGATCCGCCGGCTGGAGCTGTCCAGGCTCTTCTCGACCGTTCTCCGCCGCGACGAGGCCGGCGATTACTGGTTGGTTACTCCGGCGGAACGGGGCAGGATACAGGTCGACGAGGTGCCGTTCACCGCGGTAGGGTTGACCGTCAGCGGCGAGGGCCCAAACCAGCGGTTGACCTTCCGCACGAACCTGGACGCCGAGGTGACCGCCGGGCCGGATCATCCGATCAGGGTTGAGGAGGATGATGGAACCGGCGAGCCGAGACCCTATATCCTGGTGCGTGACAATCTGGAAGCCAGGATTACGCGATCGGTCTTCTACGATCTGGTGGAGCGTGCCGAGACGCGCGGGGACGGAGAGGAAGTTCAGGTCGGAATATGGAGCATGGGCACATTCTTTCCTCTGGGGCGTCCGATGAGCAGGGCAACGGGGATCTGACCGTCGGCGACATCACCAAGGAGCGGATCAGGAGCCTGATCCCGCGTTTCGCGGCCGCACCCGGCCGCACCCTCAGCATCAGGGGCGACCACGACCTCAATCCCGGCACCGGCGCCCCGGCGCAGCTCCGCCACGCGGCTGTGCTGGTCCCGCTGGTCGAACGGCCGGACGGGATGACGGTCATCTTCACCCAGCGCACCGCCCATCTGGCGGCGCATGCCGGGCAGATCAGCTTTCCCGGCGGCGGGATGGAGCCGACCGACCAGGACGCCCTCGCCTGCGCCCTGCGCGAGACCTCGGAGGAAATCGGGCTGGCGCCCGAGCGGGTGGAGGTGGCCGGGCGGCTGGACACCTACGTGACCCGCACCGGTTTCGAGATCACGCCGATCGTGGGCTTCGTCCGCCCGCCCTTCATCCTGAACCCGGACCCGTTCGAGGTGGCGGAGGTGTTCGAGGTGCCGCTGGACTTCTTCCTGAAACCGGGCGCCGCCCGCAAGGAGACCCGCCAGTTCCAGGGCACCCAACGGTACTTCTACGTGTTTCCCTACGAGCACCGATACATCTGGGGAGCGACGGCCGGGATGCTGGTGAACCTGGTCGACGTGCTGCACGGGCGATGCTGAGGAAACTTCTCCTGGTCGTGCTGCCGCTGATGCTGCCGACCCTGGTCTACATGGCCTACATGCTGGTCGAGCGCCGCCGGGCCGGCGCCTCGGGCGGCGCGGTCCAGCCCTGGTGGGTGGGCGCGCCCTGGACCCCGCTGATCGTCGGCGGCGTGGCTCTGGCCGGACTGACGCTGGTGACGGTGGCGCTCACCGGCGGTTCCGATACGACGGCCACCTACCATCCCGCCCGGCTGATCGACGGCCGCGTGGTGGAGGGCGAGACGACCCCGTCCGCTCCCGCGCCGGGGCGCTGAGCCGTGGAGCCCGCCGGCAGGATCGAGCTGCCGCCCGCGATGGCGGCGCCCGGGACGGTGCGGGTGTTCGATGCCCTCACGGCGGACGGGGCCAAGGCCCGCTTCGTCGGCGGCTGCGTCCGCGACTCCCTGCTCCGGCGGCCGGTCAAGGACATCGACATCGCGACCGATGCGGAGCCGGAACGGGTCCTCCGGCTGCTGGAATCCGCCGGCCTGCGGGCGATCCCCACGGGGCTTGCCCACGGCACCGTCACCGCGGTGGCGGACGGGTCCCACTACGAGATCACGACACTTCGTCACGATGTCGAAACGTTCGGCCGGCACGCCCGCGTGGCCTTCACAGACGACTGGATGATTGACGCGTCGCGCCGGGACTTCACCATGAACGCGCTGTTCTGCGCGATCGACGGCACGCTGTACGACCCGTTCGGCGGCGTGCGCGACGCGCTGGCCGGCCATGTCCGTTTCGTCGGCGATCCCCGAGCCCGCATCACCGAGGACGTGCTGCGCCTGCTGCGCTTCTTCCGCTTCCAGGCCCATTACGGCCGCACACCGCCGGAGCCGGCGGCGCTGGACGCCTGCGCCGACTTGGCGCCGCTGCTGCCCCGCCTGTCGGGCGAGCGGGTCCAGGGCGAGCTTTTCCGGCTGCTGGGCGCCGCCGACCCGCTGCCCGTGCTGCGTCTCATGGCCGACCTGGGGATCATGGCGCACCTGCTGCCGGAGGCGACCGCGCTCGACCGGCTCGGGCGGCTGCTCGGCATGGCGCCGGACCGGCCCGATCCCCTGCTGCGCCTGGCCGCCCTGCTGGAGGTGGACCGCGCGGGCGCCCTCCGGGTCGCGGAGAGGCTCAGGCTGTCCAACGCCGACACCGACCGGCTGGCGCTGCTGGCCGCACCCCCGCTGGACCCGGCTTCCGCCGGTCTCCGCCCCGCGCTCTACAGGCTGGGACCGGACAGGGTGCGCGACGTCGCCCTGCTGCATGCCCCGGGCCGCATGGCCGAGGTGGAGGCGGCGGTCGGCGCCTGGGAGAACCCCCGCTTCCCGCTCCAGGGTCGCGACCTGCTCGACCTGGGCATTCCCCGGGGCAAGCTGGTCGGACAGCTCTTGCGCGACCTGGAGCGCTGGTGGGAGGATCGGGATTATCGCCCCAGCCGCGAGGAATGCCTGGCCGAACTGCGCGCCCGGCAGTGAAGTCCGGGAAAGGACACCAGCGATGCGCGCCCTGATCGTCACCGTCGTCCTGGCCGGCGTCCTGATCGCGCTGGTCTTCGGCAACGCGGCTTTTTCCATCGCCGTACTGGCCGACCGCATCGGGGGCGTCAACGCCTTCACCTATCGGATCGCCTCGACAGCCGTCCTGATCCTGGCGGTGGCCTGGCTGCACGCGCGCCTTACCGCCGGCCCCGGCTGGCTGCCCCGCGCCGTCCTGGCCGGCCTGCTCTGGCTCGCCGCCTCCGTCGCCCTGGAACTGACGATCGCCCGCGCCGTGATGGGCGTCAGCTGGCCCAACCTGCTCGCCAACTACGCCTTCTGGCGCGGCGAGCCCTGGCCCTTCGTCCTCCTCCTCGAACTGGCCGCCCCCATCCTGTTCGGCTGGCTGCGCAACCGAAGGCCGTAGGGCTGCGGATCGTCGGCCGTCGGTGCTCTCTCGGCGAGAGCTCCTGATCAAAGGATCTCAAATCATCCACAGATGAACGCAGATGGACACAGATACTTAAGCCTTATCTGTGTCCATCTGCGTTTATCTGTGGGCAATACAATCCATTTAATAATGCTTTACGGCCACTTCACCTCCGGCGGCATCGACATCAGGATCGCTTCCACGTTGCCGCCGGTCTTCAGGCCGAAGGTCGTGCCGCGGTCGTAGAGCAGGTTGAACTCCACGTAGCGGCCGCGCCGGACCAGCTGGTGCTCGCGCTGCTCGGGCGTCCAGGGGTCGTTCATGTGGCGGCGCACGATCCGGGGATAGACGTCCAGGAAGGCGAGCCCGACGTCGCGGGTGAAGGCGAAATCGGCCTCCCAGTTCCCGGAATCCAGGTTGTCGTAGAAGATGCCGCCGATGCCGCGCGGCTCGTTCCGGTGCGGCAGGAAGAAGTAGCGGTCGCACCACTCCTTGAAGCGCTCGTAATAGTCCGTCCCGTGGGCGTCGCAGGCACCCTTCAGCGCCGCGTGGAAATCGGCCGCGTCCTGTTCCGCCGGGAACATCGGCGTCAGGTCGGCGCCGCCGCCGAACCAGCCGAGGCTGGTGACGATATGACGCGTGTTCATGTGGACCGCGGGGACCAGCGGCGAGCGCATGTGGGCCACCAGGCTGATTCCCGCGGCCCAGAACCTTCCGTCGTCCGCCGCGCCCGGCATGTTCTTGCGGAACTCGGGACTGAAGGTGCCGTGGACGGTCGAGATGTTCACGCCGACCTTCTCGAACACCCGGCCGCGCATGATCGACATCACGCCGCCCCCGCCGTGCGACCCCTCGGCGTCGGGCCGATCCCAGGCCTTGCGCTCGAACCGGCCGGCCGGCATGTCCGAAAGGGTGCCGGTCAACTCGTCCTCCAGCGCCTCGAACGCGGCGCAGATCCGGTCGCGCAACTCGGCGAACCAGGCGGCGGCGCGGGCCTTGTGCTCCTCGGTCGGGACCGCGCGGTCCTTCGTGTCGTCCATCCCCTCAGTCCCTTCCCGTTTCCATTCCGATACCGTCGGTTCCCTTACCGTCGGGGGCAGTCTGCCGCAACGCTTCGCCCAGCACCATGGCCGCGGCGAGGGCCACGTTCAGCGAGCGCAGGCCCGGCCGCATCGGGATCCTGACCCGGGCGTCCGCGGCTTCCGCGACGCCGTCCGGCACGCCGGCGCTCTCGCTGCCCAGCAGCAGCGTGTCGCCGGGCCGGAAACCGAAGTCGAGATAGGGGACCGAGCCGCGCGTGGTCAGCAGGACGAGCCGGCCGCGATTCGTTGCGGCGACGTATTTTTCCCAGGAGGCATGGCGGGCGAGATCAAGATGATCAATATAATCCATACCGGCGCGGCGCAGCCTGCGGTCGTCCAGGATGAAGCCGCAGGGCTCTATGATGTCCAGCGGCACGCCCAGGCAGGCGGCAAGGCGCATCATCGCGCCGGTATTCTGGGGAATGTCGGGCTGGTAGAGCGCGAGCCTGATGCGGCTAGTGTCAGTCGGCGGAAAAATCAAGAGTCATTCTTTCTGCGAAACGACCCAGTCGGGCAAGCGCGACACTATGTCCCCGGAACTCCGACTTTCCTTGACCGGGAACCGGAGGTATATCCCTGTCGCAACTGCGGCCGGCGCGAACCGGCCCCTAGTCCCGAGGTTTTGGGCTCGAGGTTTTGGGCAAGGTCCGAAGCAGACACGGCCGAAAACTATTGTTAATGTCCGTCCGGTTTGCAAGCGCACGCCAGTGCGCTTGCCAGGGCCAAGGAGAGAAAAGCTAATGTCGGATACCACCCATCCGGCCGGTGCTGGCGGTCAGGGAGGCCATGAAGGCGAGGGAGCGACCCGTCGCGATTTCCTCTATCTCGCTACCGCGGCAGTCGGCGCGGTCGGCGTCGCGTCGGTCGCCTGGCCGTTCATCAACAGCATGAACCCGGCGGCCGATACGCTGGCGCTCGCCCAGATCGACGTCGATCTGTCGCCGGTCCAGGTCGGCCAGGCGATCACGGTCACGTGGCGGGGCAAGCCGGTCTTCATCCGCCGCCGCACGGAGGAGGAGATCGCGACCGCCCAGGCGGTCGACCTCGCCGAGCTGCGCGATCCCGCTCCCGACAGCGCGCGCGTCCAGCAGCCGCAATGGCTGGTCATGGTCGGCGTCTGCACCCACCTGGGCTGCGTCCCGCTCGGCCAGAAACCGACCGATCCCAAGGGTGATTACGGCGGGTGGTTCTGCCCCTGCCACGGTTCGCACTACGACACCTCGGGCCGCATCCGCCGGGGTCCGGCACCGCTGAACCTCGCCGTTCCGGAATACGCCTTCCTGACGGACACCTCGATTCGCCTCGGCTAGTTGGTCAACTGGAGCTGAACATGGCTGCCCCGCAGTTCAAGAACCCCATAGTCCGGTGGATCGACTACCGCCTGCCGATCTTCACCGGGCTGCACCACGAGTACAACGAATACCCGATGCCGAAGAACTGCAATTATTTGTGGTCCTTCGGCGCGATCGCGATGGTCACGCTGATCATCATGATCGTCTCCGGCATTACCCTGGCGATGAGCTATACGCCGCACACCGCCTACGCCTTCCAGTCGGTCGAGCGCATCATGCGCGACGTCAACTCGGGCTGGCTGATCCGCTACATCCACATGAACGGCGCGTCGATGTTCTTCATCGCCGTGTTCATCCACATCTTCCGCGGCCTGTATTTCGGGTCCTACAAGGCCCCGCGCGAGATCCTGTGGATGCTGGGCGTCGTCATCCTGCTCCTGATGATGGCCACCGCCTTCATGGGCTACGTCCTTCCCTGGGGCCAGATGAGCTTCTGGGGCGCCACCGTCATCACCAACCTGTTCTCGGCCTTCCCGATCATCGGGGACCACATCGTGACCTGGCTGTGGGGCGGCTTCTCGGTCGACAACCCGACCCTCAACCGGTTCTTCGCGCTGCACTACCTGCTGCCGTTCGTGCTGCTGGGCGTGGTCTTCCTGCACGTCGCCGCGGTCCATGTCCACGGGTCCAACAACCCGGTGGGCATCGACATCAAGGGCCCGCAGGACAGCCTGCCGTTCCACCCCTACTTCACGATCAAGGACACCTTCGGCCTCAGCATCTTCCTGCTGGTGTTCGCCGGCTTCGTGTTCTTCGCGCCGAACTACATGGGTCATCCGGACAACTATATCCCGGCCAACCCGCTGGTCACCCCGGCGCACATCGTCCCGGAATGGTACTTCCTGCCGTTCTACGCGATCCTGCGCGCGGTTCCCGACAAGCTGGGCGGCGTGCTCGCCATGTTCGGCGCCATCGCGGTCCTGTTCTTCCTGCCCTGGCTCGACACCTCCAAGGTCCGCAGCTCCAACTACCGGCCGATTTACCGGCAGTTCTTCTGGGTTCTGGTCGTCGCCTGCCTCGTGCTGGGCTATGCCGGCGCCATGCCGGCGGAAGGCATCTGGCTGACCGTCGCCCGTGTCGCGTCGATCTACTACTTCGCCCACTTCCTGATCATCCTGCCCCTGCTCGGCAAGCTGGAGCGTCCGCGGCCGCTTCCCAGCAGCATCAGCGAACCCGTACTGGGCGGTGGTCGCATCGCGACCGCGGCAGCCGCCAAGCCGATGGAGAAGGCCTAACATGCGCGCGTTGAAGACGGTCATCCTGGCCGCGGCCCTCGGCCTCGGCCTCACGGGCACCGCCCTTGCCGCGGGTGAAGCCCCGGTTCCGCCCAAGCAGGAATGGTCCCACAGCGGCATCTTCGGCACCTTCGACCGGGCGGCGCTCCAGCGCGGTTTCCAGGTCTACAAGGAGGTCTGCGCGACCTGCCACTCGATGAACCTCGTCGCCTACCGCAACCTTGAGGCGCTGGGCTTCAACGAGGACGAGGTCAAGGCGATCGCGGCCCAGTACGAGGTCACCGCGGGGCCGAACGACAACGGCGAGATGTTCGAGCGGCCCGCCATTCCGGCGGACCACTTCAAGAACCCGTTCCCGAACGAGCAGGCCGCCCGCGTGGCCAACGGCGGCGCCTATCCGCCCGACCTGTCGCTGATGGCCAAGGCCCGTCCTTACGGCGAGGACTACATTTACGCCCTGCTGACCGGCTACGAGGATCCGCCGGAAGGCTTCAACGTGCCGGACGGCCAGTACTACAACAAGTACTTTCCCGGCCACCTGATCGGCATGCCGCCGATCCTGCAGGACGACAGCGTCACCTATGCCGACGAGACCCCGGCCACCCAGGCCCAGCTGGCCCACGACGTCGCGGCCTTCCTGACCTGGACCGCGGAGCCTCACCTGGAAGCGCGCAAGCAGACCGGCGTGAAGGTGATACTGTTCCTCCTGGTCTTCACGGGTATGATGTACGCCGTGAAGCGCAAGGTCTGGGCCGACGCGCACCCCTGAGTGCCGCCGGTGTCTATCGGACCTCCTGGAAAAGGGCGCCTCCGGCGCCCTTTTCTTTTGTCCGAACGCGCGAAGAAGGGAAGGAAGCGACGAATGATGACGTTCCATGACATCCATGGGTTCTGGTTCAGTCCGGCGACCCGCCCGAACTGGTTCGAGAAGAGCGACGCGTTCGACGCCGAGGTCCGGCGCCTCCTGCTGCCCGCCCACGAGCAGGCGGCGGCGAACCGCCTGGCCGAGTGGCGCGACGATCCGCGCGGCTGCCTCGCGCTGGTGATCCTGCTCGACCAGGTGCCCCGCAACGTGTTCCGCGGCAGCGCCCGCGCCTTCGCGACCGATGCCGCCGCCCGCGACCTGACCAGGCTGGCGGTCGAGCGCGGCTACGACGGCGGCTTCGACCGGGATGAGCGCACCTTCCTCTACCTGCCGCTGGAGCACAGCGAGGATCTGGCGGACCAGCGCCTCTCGGTCGAACTGTTCCGTGACCGGGTGGGCGATCCCGGCTATCTCGACTATGCCGAGCGGCACCTGCGGGTCATCGAGCGGTTCGGCCGCTTTCCCCACCGCAACCGCATCCTCGGCCGGGTCTCGACGGAGGAGGAAGAGGACTTCCTGAAGCAGCCGGGATCGTCGTTCTGATGGCCGCCCCGGCGATCGGCCCGATCTCGGGCATCGACCATACCCTGGTGGGCGTCCGCGACCTGGAGGCCGCGCGCGCAACATGGCGGCACCTCGGCTTCACCGTGACCCCGCGCGGCCGCCATATCGGCTGGGGGACCGGCAACTACTGCATCATGTTCCCGGGCGACTATGTCGAGCTGCTCGGCATCGTCGATCCCGGCCAATTCCTGAACCGACTGGACACCCTGCTGGAGACGCGGGGCGAAGGGTTCCTCGGGCTCGCCTTTTCGGCCCCGGACCCGGACGCCGTCCACCTGGCCCACCCCGACGTCACCGGACCGCCGAAGGACCTCGGCCGTTTGCTGGAACTGCCCGAGGGGACGGTAACGCCGCGCTTCTCGCTGGTCCATTTCAAGCCCGAGGCGACGCCCGGCCTGTCGGCCTTCTGCTGCACGCACCTGACGCCCGGCCTGCTGCGCCGTCCGGATTGGCTCGACCACGCCAACGGCGCCATCGGCCTGGAAGGGGTCACCGTCCCGGCGGAGGATCCCGCAGCGCTGGCACCCGCCTACGAGGCCCTGTTCGGCCCGGCGTCGCTTCATGCCGGCAGGGGCCGCCTCGACATCCGCGCGGGGACCCATGACCTGCGCTTCGTCGCCCCGGACCGTCTCGCCCGCCGCTACCCCGGCCTGGAGCCCGCGCCGGTGATGACGGTGCTCTGCCGCGACCTGGCGGAGACCGGCGCCTACCTGGGCGGCCAGGGGATTGCGACGGCGGAAGCTCCGGGTGCGCGCATCGTCGTGCCGCCGGACCAGGCCAACGGCGTCATCCTGGAGTTCGCCGTGTCTTGAGTCCTGGTAGCCCTGCACAGTGGTTTTGGTCGATTTGCCGTAGGTCGGCCTCGGCCGAAGGCCGACGCCGACAGCGTGGCCGGAGCGTTGACGCAGGGTGTCGGCGTTCGCCCTGACGGGCGAACGCCGACCTACGCCACTGAGCCCTAGACCGCCAGCCGGCGCACCAGCGCCGGGATGTCGGCGACCGGCGTCGGCGGCGCGAACAGGAAGCCCTGCATTCGGTCGCAGCGGTAGGCCCTGAGGAAGATCAGCTGCTCGTGGGTCTCGACCCCTTCGGCGACCACCCGCATCTTCAGGGCATGGGCCATGTTGATGATCGCGTTCACGATGGAGGCGGCGTCGGGATCCTCGACCATGCTCTGGACGAAGCTCTTGTCGATCTTGATCGCTTCGATCGGGAAGCGCTTCAGGTAGCTGAGCGAGGAATATCCGGTTCCGAAATCATCCAGCATGAAGCGGACGCCGGCCGCGTGGAGTTCGAGCAGCGCGTCGCGAATCCCCGGCGTGCTGCGGAACAGCGCCGTCTCCGTCAATTCCAGCTTCAGGTGCGATGCCGGCAGGCCGGAGTCCCTCAGGATCGCCAGCGCCTTCCGGCTCAGGAGCGGGTCGCTGACCTGGCGGCCCGACAGGTTGACGGAGACCGGCACGTCGACCACCCCCTCGCGCCGCCACTCCGCCATCTGGCGGCAGGCGTCGCGCAGCACCAGCTCGCCCAGCGGGATGATGAGGCCGGTTTCTTCCGCAGCCGGAATGAACTCGCCGGGGGAAATCAGGGCACCGTCCTCGCCCCGCCAGCGGACCAGCGCCTCGAAGCCGGTCAGCTTCAGCGTCTCGACCTCGATCTTGGGCTGGTACAGCAGCTCGAACTGGTCGGCGTCGATCGCGCGGCGCAGCCGGCTCTCCAATGAGAGCTGGCGGGCCGCGTGGGTCTCCATGTCGGGAGAGTACAGCTCGTACCGCGAGGTGCCGAGGTCGCGGGCGCGCTGCAGGGCGGCCCCCGCCATCCGGACCAGCTCGTCCGGTCCGGTGGCGTCGGCCGGGAACAGGCTGACGCCGATCATCGGCGGCAGCAGGAAATCCTGCCCGTCGGCCTCGATCGGCGTGCCGAAGGTGGCGATGATGCTCTTGACCGTCGCCAGCGCCTCCTCATGGTCCGCCAAGTCGGGCAGCAGCACGGCGAACAGGTCGTCGCCGATCCGGCCGACCAGGTCGCCCGGGCCGAGCGCCCGGCGCAGCCGGTCCACCAGACGCCGCATCAGGTGTTCCGCGGCGCTGCGGCTGTGCGCGAACCGGATCGGGTCGAGCCGGTCGAAGCTGATCGCCAGCAGGGCGGCGACCCGGCCGGCGGATTCCGACTGCTCCAGCGCCGCGGCGACCCGCTCGCTGAACAGCGACAGGTTGGGCAGCCCGGTGACCTGGTCGAAGGAGGCGAGGTAATGGATGCGCTCGCGGGCGCGGCGGGTTTCCGTCACGTCCTCGAACAGCCCGATGATGTATTTCGGCCGGCCCAGCGGATCGCGCACCAGCGACGCCGTGGTGCGCGCCCACAGGGCGGTCCCGTCGCGGCGCTGGAACCGGCGTTCGGTCTGGAACGTGGCCCGGCGGCCGCTCAGCAGCTCCTGGAAGCGGCCGGTGACGTGGGAGATCTCGTCGATATGGACGAATTGCTTGAAGGACTTGTCGATCAGCTCGTCGCGCCCGTAGCCCAGCATGTTCTCCAGGGTGCGGTTCACGTCGATGATCCTGCCGTCCACGGCGGCGTAGCCGATGCCGACCCCGGCATGCTCGAAGATCGAGCGGAATCGTTGCTCGCTGTCGCGCAGCGCCTGCTCGGCCACCACCCGTTCCGATATGTCGATGCTCGATCCGAACAGGCGGGTGACCCGCGAACCCGCGACCCCTCCGGTGATCGGCACCAGCCGGGTTTCCCAGTGGCGGCGGCCGGTCGGCAGGTGAAGCACCTCCTGAAAGGTGGTCGGCAGCCGGCGCTTGACGCAGGTCCGGTAATGGGCGAGGACGCTCGCGGCGTCGTCCGGCGGCAGGACCTCCGCCGGGCTGCGGCCGATCACGTCGGCTGCGATCAGGCCGGTCTGCTCCTCGTGGCGGCGGTTCAGCATCGCATAGCGGAAGCTGCCGTCCGGCTGGACGTCGACGATGAAGACGGCGGCCAGCAGGTGGTCGATGACCAGGCTGATCTGGCCGTCGCTCGGGCCGGTATCCTCGGTGACCAGGATGTGCGAGGCCGGGCCGTCTCCGGTCACACTGATCGGCTGGATGATCAGCGCGACGGGGCCGGCGGCCAGGTTGAGGATGACCGTCGCGATCTCGTTGGCGGCCAGCACCTCGGCGAGACGGGCGACATCCTCCGGGCGGGCCGACCGGGCGGCCAGCTCGCCCAGCGGGCGCCCGACGATCTCGTCCGCGGTGGCACCCAGCAAGTGCATGAAGCGGCTGTTCACCGCGACGACCTCGGGCTCCGCCGGGGGCGCCGCCGGCCTCTTCAGGATCGCGTGACCGGTTCCTTCGGACGCCGGGTTGCGCGGACGCGCGACCAGCGCTTCCAGACCAGCGGCCATCACATCATACATGCCTGTACTTAAACCCATTGATCCGGCCCATTGATCCGGCTCGTGCCGTACTAGCTCCTGTCACAAGTAACACAGTAAGCCGGATCATTGCCCCATTTTTAGTAAAAAATCTTTTCCTCCATCGTTTGGAGTAAGGTGATAATGACCTCGCAGTCTCACACGTTAAAGCGGAAATGGAAGATGTCGCCGTCCTGAACGACATACTCTTTGCCTTCCTGCCGCATCTTTCCCGCTTCTTTTGCAGCCTGTTCGCCGCCCAGTGTGACAAAGCTGTTATAATCGATCGTCTCCGCCCGGATGAATCCCCGTTCGAAGTCGCTGTGGATCGCGCCGGCGGCCTCGGGAGCCTTCGCGTTGCGTCGCACCGTCCAGGCCCGTGCCTCCTTGGGACCCACCGTGAAGAAGGTGATCAGGTCGAGCAGGGCATACCCGGCGCGAATCACCCGGTTCAGCCCCGGCTCTTCCAGCCCCAGGGTCTCCAGGAATTCCGCCTTTTCCGCCGCGTCGGCGAGTTGGGCCACCTCCGACTCGATCGCCGCGGAGACGACGACGCTGGCCGCGCCCTGCGCCTTCGCCATTTCGGCGACCTTGGCCGACAGGGCGTTGCCGGTCGCGGCCGAGGCTTCCTCGACATTGCAGACATAGACGACAGGCTTCCCGGTCAGCAGCAGCAGCGACTTGAACAGCGGCTGTTCGTCCGCGGACACCTCCAGCGTCCGGGCGGGCTTGCCGGCCTGGAGGACCGCCAGCGCGCGCTCCATCATGTCGGCGGTCGCCTTGGCTTCCTTGTCGCCGCCCTTGGCCTTCTTCTGGGTGGCGGTCAGCCGGCGCTCCAGGCCGTCCATGTCGGCCAGCATCAGCTCGGTCTCGACGGTCTCGGCGTCGCGGATCGGGTCGATGCCGCCCTCGACATGGGTGATGTCGTCGTCCTCGAAGCAGCGCAGCACATGGACGATGGCATCGACCTCGCGGATGTTGCCCAGGAACTGGTTGCCCAGCCCTTCGCCCTTGCTCGCGCCCCGGATCAGGCCGGCGATGTCGACGAATTCGAGCTGGGTCGGGATGATCTTCGCCGACTTCGCGATGGCGGCGATCTTGTCCAGCCTGGGGTCGGGCACGCCGACGCGGCCGACGTTCGGCTCCTTGGTGCAGAACGGGAAGTTGGCCGCTTCGGCCGCCTGGGTGGCGGTCAGCGCGTTGAACAGAGTGGACTTGCCCACATTCGGCAGGCCGACGATGCCGCAGTTGAAACCCATGGGATGCCGTCGCTTTCAAGAGATTTGCCGGGGGCCGGCGTCCGGCCCGTCTGGCAGGTTATATGCGGCACCGGGGACTAAAACGAAAGTCCCGTACGGCCCCGTGCGGCTCATGCTATGATAGCCCTATCGAAAAGGGGAGATCCGCCGACCATGTCCGATCCGCGCCAGGAACTGCTGCGCCAGATGGCCGCCCTGCGGAGCAGCCTCGACCCCAAGGTGATCCAACGCCTCGATCTCGCCAGCGAAGGCAAGGTGCCCTACGACCGGGAGACCGCCCAGAGCGCGGTACGCCAGTTCCTGGCGACCCGGCGCGACGGCGGCAGGTTCCAGCGCAAGCTTGTGGATGCCCTGAAGAAGGGCGGCGGCAAGGACTGAAGGGCCGGGGAAGCTGCCGGACCGCGGGGCTCAGGCGCCCAGCGCGACGCGGCTGGCGAACTTCTCGGGCTGCCCCGCGACCATCAGCGGAAACTCCCGCGAGACCGTGTCGAGCAGCGGTTCCAGCCAGGATTGCTCGGTCTTGCTGAAATCATGCAGGACATAGCCGTGGACCTGGTCCTTGTGGCCGGGATGCCCGATGCCGAGCCGGATGCGCCAGTAATCCTTGCCGATATGGTCGTCGATCGAGCGCAGGCCGTTATGGCCGCCATGGCCGCCGCCCTGCTTCACCCTGACTTTCCCGGGGGCGAGGTCGAGGTCGTCGTGGATCACGATCACCTGGGGCGGGGCGAGCTTGAAGAACCGCATCGCCTCGCCGACGGACTGGCCGGAAAGATTCATGAAGGTGTGCGGCTTCAACGCCAGCACCTTCTCCGCATCGACCGAGCCGTCGCAGCTCTGGCCCTGGAAGCGCCTGCGCCAGGGGCCGAAGCCATGGCGGCGGACGATCTCGTCCACCGCCATGAAGCCGATATTGTGCCGGTTGCGGGCATATTCCGATCCTGGATTGCCCAGACCCACCAGCAGCAGCATGGGCTTACTCCTGCGCCTCCGGCTCCTCGCCGGCGGCTTCGGACTTCACCGCCGACGGGGCGGCGATGGTCGCGACCGTGAAGTCGCGGTCGGTGATGGTCGGCTTGACGCCGGCCGGCAGCGTGACCGCGCTGATGTGGATCGAATCGCCAAGGTCGAAACCGGTCAGGTCCACGGTGATGTGCTCCGGGATCTCCTCGGCGCCGCACTCGACCTCGATCGCGTGGCGGACGATGTTCAGCATGCCGCCGCGCTTCAGGCCCGGCGACTTCTCCTGGTTGACGAACTCGACCGGGACTTCGACGGTGATCCTGGCTTCCCCGCTGACGCGCAGGAAGTCGACATGGATCGGCGTGTCGGTGACCGGGTCGAACTGCACGTCGCGCGGGAGCACATGGTAGGACGCGTCGCCGACCTTGACGTCGAACAGATGCGTGAAGAAGCCCGGGGTGCGCAGGATGCGGTCGAACTTCAACCGGTCCAGCGAGATCATCACCGGCTTTTCCTTGTTGCCGTAGATCACGGCGGGGATCCGGCCTGCGCGGCGCGTCTGACGGGCAACCCCCTTGCCGGCCCGGTCGCGCGCCTCGGCGGCGAGAACTGTAGCTTCGGACATACTCTACTACTCCAATGACAAGGCGGCCGCTCCGGGCCGCCTTTGGGTGAACGCCAGCCTCCAGGGGTGCTGGCGTACCGCGGCCGCCTTGCTCGGCGCCGACCGCAGGTCCCTGTGCGGGGAGCCTTCCCGAGGCTCCCGCGAATTCCTGAATGATCCGGTCAGTTGAACAGGCTGGAAACCGACCGTTCCTCGCTGATCCGGGTGATCGCCTCCGCGATGAGCGGGGCGATGGTGAGCTGGCGCACGTTGCGCGACACGCGCACGGCCTCGGTCGCCTGGATGCTGTCGGTGGTCACCAGCATCTCCAGCGGCGACGACGACACGCGGGCGACGGCGCCGCCGGACAGCACGCCGTGGGTGACATAGGCGCTGACCGACTTCGCGCCTTCCTTCATCAGGGCGGCGGCGGCGTTGCACAGGGTGCCGCCGCTGTCGACGATGTCGTCCACCAGGATGCAGCGCCGTCCCTCGACCTCGCCGATGATGTTCATCACCTCGGACACGCCGGCCCGCTCGCGGCGCTTGTCGATGATCGCCAGGTCGGCGTCGAGCCGCTTGGCGATGGCGCGAGCGCGCACCACGCCACCGACGTCCGGCGACACGATGACAAGCTGCTCGCCGTGCTTGGTGGTCTCCTGGATGTGGCGGACGAAGACCGGCGCACCCTCCAGGTTGTCCAGCGGGATGTCGAAGAAGCCCTGGATCTGGCCGGCGTGCAGGTCCAGCGTCAGCACGCGGTTGGCCCCGGCCATGGTGATCAGGTTGGCCACCAGCTTGGCCGAGATCGGCGTCCGCGGACCCGTCTTGCGGTCCTGGCGGGCATAGCCGTAATAAGGCAGCACGGCCGTGATGCGGCGCGCGGATCCGCGGCGCAGCGCATCGATGGTGACCAGCAGCTCCATCAGGTTGTCGTTGGCGGGGTACGAAGTCGACTGGATGACGAACACGTCCTCGCCGCGGACGTTCTCCAGGATCTCGACGAACACTTCCATGTCCGAGAAACGGCGAATGCTGGCCTTGGTCAACGGCACGTTGAGTGCGGCCGAGATCGCTTCGGCCAGCGGCCGGTTGCTGTTGCCGGCAATGACTTTCATACTTCGCAGCTCTCTTCTGGAAATAGTGCCGTTGACGCCGCCCCGATTGTCCGGAACCGGTGCAGCACGAAATCGGCCGGGACCATATCAGCCCGCCCCCGTCATGTAAATGTTCGATGACGGCCGTCGCGGCCCCCATGCACCCTGCACATGGGGTCAACGCACGGAGGCGGCGCCCTGTTCCTCGCCGGGCGGAAAGCCACGTCAGATGACGCAACTCACCATCAGTCCCAGCACGCAGAAAGCGATGAGCATGATCGTGTAGGGCATCGGCGCGGGTCCTCAGGACTGCCGGACGATGACCGAGATGCCGCGGCCGTAGTCCGCCTCGCCGCGCAGGGTCGCCCGGCGATAGCTGAAGAAGCGGTCCTCCTCGGCCACCGTGTCGTTCGGGCAGCGCTGGAGCGCCGCGACGCCGCTGCGGCCGAGCCGGCGCGCGACATAGCCGCCGACGTCGAACATGAAGTGCCCGGCCCGGCGCGCCGGCGCGAAGAAATCGCCGTTCGCCGCGTCCTCGTCGAGGAACGGCGCCGGGAACTCCGGCCCGACCTCGTAGGAGCGCTGGGCGATGCAGGGGCCGATGGCCGCCACGATGCGTTCGGGACGGGCACCCAGGGCCTTCATGGCGCCGATCGTCGCCTCGATCACGCCGGCCTTGGCGCCCTTCCACCCGGCATGCGCGGCCCCGATCACGCCGGCCTCGGCGTCGGCGAACAGGACCGGGACGCAGTCGGCGGTCAGGATGCCGAGCGCCACGCCCGGGGTCGCGGTCACCATGGCATCGGCGCGGGGCGGCGTCTCGCCGGGCCGCCAGGGCCGTTCCACCGTCACCACGTCGGGGCTGTGGACCTGGTAGAGCGTGACCAGCCGGTCGGGCTCCAGGTCGAACGCCGCGGCGCATCGGCGCCGGTTCTCGGCGACGTGGCGGGGGTCGTCGTTCGATCCGAGCCCGCAGTTCAGGGAAGCGTAGATGCCCGTGCTGACGCCTCCCCGCTTGGTGAAGAAGCCGTGCCGGATGGCCGGAATGTCGTTCAGCGCGCCGAGTGTGATCACGTCAGGGTCCAGTGCTCCAATGTCGGGTCCTTGATGCTCGGCCCGTCAGATCCCCGCGGCACCCTCCTGCCGGGGATCGGTGAGGGCAAGGACCTTGAACAGTGTGCCCATCTCTGAACCGTCGATCAAGCGATGGACGGCCGAATCGATGTCCGCCGCCTGCTCCGGCGTCGCCCGCCGGCGCAGCTGGCCGGCGCGCTCCCGGATACCCAGGGCGGCCAGGAAGGCGCCCTGCGTGGTCGGCCCCCAGGTCCGGGCGCCGCCGGACCGGGCCGCGTCGGCCAGCATCCCGAAATCCACGTGGGCCGTCAGGTCGGCCGTCCCGGGCGCCTCCAGCACCGGCACGAAGGCGTGGCGCCGCACCGCCTGGAGCGTCTCGCCGGCCGCGGAGACCGGATGGCCGTAATCGACGATCAGGGCGGCCCCGCCCGACGCCGCCAGCCGGACGCCCAGCTCGTGCGCGACCGCCATCGCGGCGGGGCACGCCTCGAACACGCTGCCCGGCGGCGCCTCCCGTATGGCGGCCGGGATCAGCGCCTCGACGGGTCCCGGCCGGCGGTCGAGCACGAAGCGGAAGCAGCCCTCCGCCTCGTCGAAATCGACCATCCGCTCGGTCCAGCCGTGCGCGGTCTTCTCGAACTGCCGGATCGGCAGGGCGTCGAAGAACTCGTTGGCGATCACCAGCAGCGGGCCGTCCGGCACCCCGGCCAGCGCGTCGTGCCAGCGGGGAGGGCGCTCCCCCAGGGCCGGCGCCAGCAGCTCGCGCTGCCGTTCGCGCAGGACCGGGCTGGTCTCGACCAGATGGACCCGGGCGGCGTGGCGGAACTGCGGCACCATGGCGGCGGCCCGCAGGGCGTCGCGCATCAGGGTGCCGCGCCCGGGTCCCAACTCCACCAGGTTGACCTGGTCGGGCGCGCCCATCGCCGACCAGGTATGGGCGCACCACAGGCCGATCAGCTCCCCGAACATCTGGCTGATCTCCGGCGCCGTCACGAAGTCGCCGGCGGCGCCGAACCGGTCGGCGGTGATGTAGTAGCCGTGCTGCGGGTGCCCCAGGGCGTCGCCCATGAAGGCCGCCACGGAGATCGGCCCCTCCACGGCGATACGCCGCCTCAGGTGCCCGGCCAGGCCGCCGTCATCCATCCCGCGCATCCGCCCGGCCGGCCGTCCGCCGGGCGTCCGTCCGGCCCTTGCGCCGGGCATGGACCACCAGCGCCAGCCCGAACAGCACCATGGGGACGGACAGGATCTGGCCCATGGTGGCGTGGCCGCCCAGCAGGAAGCCCAGCTGCGGGTCTGGCTCCCGGAAATACTCGGCGAAGATCCGCGACAGGCCGTAGCCGATGAAGAAGATTCCGGCCAGCAGCCCGGGCCGGGACCTGACCGACGGGCGCCGCGCCAGCACGGCCAGCACGGTGAACAGCACCAGCCCCTCCAGCACCGCCTCGTAGAGCTGGCTGGGATGACGGGGCAGGCCGCCGGCCCGTTCCCCCGGGAAGATCACCGCCCAGGGCACGTCGGCCACGCGGCCCCACAGCTCGGCATTGACGAAGTTGGCGATGCGCCCGAAGAACAGGCCGATGGGCGCGGCGCAGGCGATCAGGTCGCCCAGCGCCAGCGGCGAGAAGCCCCGCCGGCGCGAGAACAGCAGGATCGCCGCCATCACTCCCAGCAGGCCGCCGTGGAACGACATGCCGCCGTGCCAGACCGCCAGCGCCTCCAGCGGATTGCTCAGGTAGTACCCGGTATTGTAGAAAAGCACGTAGCCGATCCGACCGCCCAGGATCACGCCGATCACCGCCCAGGTCAGGAAATCGTCGAAGTCGACCGCGGTCGGCGGCCGGTCGTCCTTGCGCGCCAGATGGATGCAGTAGCGCCACCCGGCGACGAAGCCGACCAGGTAGGCCAGGGCGTACCAGCGGATCGCGATGGGGCCGATCTGGATCGCGACCGGGTCGATGGCGGGGAACAGGATGGCAAGCATGGCGCGGTTCGACTTCGGTGCGGCGGCGGCCCCGGGAAAATCCGCCCGCGGGACTGGCCAGGGGACGGGGTAACCCGCCGGGGCTGGCGACCTTATAGGCTCCCTTGCCGCACCGCCGCAAGGCACCCCTGCCGTCCCGGATGCGTCCGGCCGGCCGATGCGGCGTTGATTCGGCCCCGGTCCATCCCCATAATGGTGTCTCTTTGGAGGATACGGATCCATGCAGGTCGATAACAAGCTTCTCGACGATCTGGCCCGGGTGGCGGGCGGCGCGGTCGGCGCGCTGACCGGCTTGCGCGGTGAGGTCGAGGCACAGGTGCGCCAGCAGTTCGAACGCATCCTCAGCCGGATGGACCTGGTCAGCCGGGAGGAGTTCGAGGCGGCCCGCGAGATGGCCGTCAAGGCCCGATCCGAGCAGGAGGACCTGGCGGACCGGGTGACCGCGCTGGAAGCCCTGGTCGCGACCCTGCTCGCCGAACGCGAGCTGGCCCACGAGACGGCCGCCCCGAAACGCCCGGCCGGCGGCCATGCCGCCAAGCCCGCGGCGGACGAGGCGGGGGAGCTTAGGCCCGGTTCCGCTTCCGGCGGCGCCTGACCGCCCCCGCCCGGCCGGCGATACGTCCGCGGCCCGCCCGGTCGCGGGCGGTCGCCTCATGTGCAAATTTATGGAATTCTGTTGCGAGTGTGGGGCCGTTCTGTCACGGTCCTCGGGGTAGTAGCCCCATGACCACCTGGATACGACATCTCGGGGCATAGTAGATCAGACGGTACAAGCCGGCTGGGCCCTCGGGATCGGGCCGTTTCCGGTGTCGGCCGGGGCGAACGCCGTTCACCGCGCGATCAGGGAGTCGCAGGCATGTCGGCAGTCGCCGTCGAAGAAACGCCCACGTCAACGCTCAATCCGCTGGATATCGTCGAGGAGATCGTCGTCGCCAACGAGTGGCCGTTCGACCGTTCCAACGAGGATGAGCTGATCGTCGAGATCGCCGCGCGCTGGTGCGATTACCGCCTCTATTTCGTCTGGCAGGGCGAGGTGAGCGCGATGCAGTTCTCCTGCCAGTTCGACATGAAGGCGACCAAGGCCCGCCGGCACGAGCTCAACGAGCTGCTGTCGGAGGTCAATGCCAAGATGTGGCTTGGCCATTTCGACGTCTGCCCCGACGAGCACACCCCCATGTTCCGCCACACGACGCTGCTGCGCGGCGCCCCGCGGGCGAGCGTCGAGCAGATGGAGGACCTGGTCGAGATCGCCCTGATGGAGTGCGAGCGCTTCTATCCCGCCTTCCAGTTCGTCATCTCCGGCGGCAAGTCGGCGTCGGAAGCCGTCACCGCGGCCATCCTGGACACGGTGGGGGAGGCCTGAGCCATGGGTTGCTCGCTGCTTCTGGTCGGGTGCGGCAAGATGGGCGGCGCCATGCTGGACGGCTGGTTCGCCGCGCGGACGGTCGACGATGTGGTCGTGGTCGAGCCGCAGGGCGCCTTCGGGGCCGACGCGCCGCCCGGGGAGCACCGAATCGTGCGCTGCGCCGGGCCGTCCCGGATCCCGCCGGGCTTCGATCCCGACGTGGTGGTGTTCGCCGTCAAGCCGCAGGTGATGGACGAGGTGGTCCCCGGCTACGCCTCCTTCGCCCGTCCGGGCACGGTGTTCCTGTCGATCGCCGCCGGCAAGACCGTCGGCTACTTCGCCGAGCGCCTGGGCGCGCAGGCGGCGATCGTCCGCGCCATGCCGAACACCCCGGCCTCGGTCGGCCGCGGCATGACCGTCGCCGTTCCCAACGACGCGGTCACCGAGGATCAGCGCCGCCTGTGCGATACGCTGCTGGGAGCGGTCGGGCAGGTCGCCTGGGTCGAGGACGAGGGGCTGCTGGACGCCGTCACGGCGGTATCGGGCGGCGGTCCCGCCTATGTCTTCCTGCTGATCGAGACGCTGGCGAAAGCCGGCGTGGCCGCCGGCCTTCCGGAAGACCTGGCGATGCGGATCGCCCGGGCCACGGTAGCGGGCAGCGGCGAACTGGCGATGCGGTCGGCCGAACCGGCCTCCGTGCTGCGCCGGAACGTCACCAGCCCCAACGGGACCACCCAGGCCGCGCTTGAGGTGCTGATGGCGGCGGACGGGATCCAGCCATTGTTCGACCGCGCCATCGCCGCCGCCACGGCCCGGTCGCGCCAGCTGGCGGGCTGACTCTCCCGGTCAGCCGCCCGGCATGCCGTGGGCGGCCGCGAGCGGCTGAAGCATCTCGCGCAGGCGCAGCAGGGCGCGTTTCTCGAGCTGCCGCACCCGGTCCTTGGAGATGCCGAGTTCCCGCCCGATCGCCTCGAAGGTCGGCGCCGCCTCGCTCATGTGGCGGTGGCGGATGATAGCGGCCTCGCGCGCCGGCAGCATGGCCAGCGCCCGGTCGATCAGGCCGCTCCAGGTCCGGCCCATGCTGCGCTGCTCGACGATCTCCTCCGGGCTCGGCTGGTCGGCGGGCAGCCGGTCCAGCAGGCTTTCCGCCTCCTCGCCGTCGCCGGCCGGCAGGTCGAGCGACTGGTCGAGCCGCGCGATCCGGTGGGCAAGGCCCGAGACCTCGGCGGGCGGCATGTCGAACCGGGTCGCCAGCACGGCCAGAGCCTCGTCGTCGAGCCCGTCGGACGAGGTCTTCCGTTCCGCGGCGACCTTCTTCAGGGCGAAGAACAGGGCCTTGTGCGCGGCGGTCTTGCCGACCCGCACCAGCGACCAGGACCGGACCACGTAATCCTGGATCGAGGCCCGGATCCACCACATGGCGTAGGTGCCGAGCCGCGCCCCGCCGTCCGGGTTGAACTTGCGGACGGCCTGGATCAGGCCCAGCGTCCCCTCCTGGATCAGATCGTTCACCGGCAGGCCGAACCGTCCGTAGCTGCGGGCGATCCGGACCACGACGCGCAGGTGGCTCGCGACCAGCCGCTCGGCCGCGATCTGGTCGCCGGCCGCCGAGCGCAAGGCCAAGTCGCGCTCCTCATCGGGGGTCAGATAGGGAAGCCGGTGAGCCAGTGTCATGAGGCAGCCGGAGGCCCAGCCGAACGAAGCAGTCATGGTTTTCATGCCCGAAGCAGGTTTCGCGCCCGACGGGGGAGGCGCGGCAGCATCGCATGCCCTTGCACACAGTCAACTCCCCATCGCGCCGATCGTCACCGCCGGACAGGGCATTTCGGCCTGGCGGTCCGGCATAATCGACGGGGTTCCGGCCCGGGGGCTTTGGCATCCGCGCCGGCGGCCCAATCTTAAGGGCATGGCAAACGAACTGCACGGGAATCACGGAAACCATGGCCAAGAAGGCTGATCTGTCGCGCCAAATCATCGATGCCGCCATGAGGCAGGCCGCGGACAAGGGATGGCGGGCCACGACCATGGCCGACATCGCGGCCGAGGCCAAGCTGTCGCTGGCCGACATATACCGGATCTTTCCGGGCAAACCCGACATCCTGCGCGGGTTCACCCGCCAGATCGACGAGGCCGTGCTGGCCGGAGGCGGGGAGGGCGACGAGGGGGAATCCGCGCGCGACCGGCTGTTCGACGTCATGATGCGCCGCTTTGACGCACTGACCCCCTACCGGGCCGCGGTGGAGAGCATTTCCCGCGACCTGCGCTCCGATCCGGTCGCCGCCGCGTGGCACGCGTGCTCCCTGCGGCGGTCGCTCGCCTGGATGCTGGAGGCCGCGGGGATCTCGGCGGACGGCTTCGCGGGCGCGCTCCGGGTCAAGGGCCTGGGGGCGGTCTACCTGGCGGTCATGAGGGTCTGGCTGACCGACGACAGCGCCGACCTGTCGCGCACCATGGCGGCGCTCGACGCCAGGCTGCGCCAGGCCGAGCAATTCTCCCGCACCCTGCGCTCCCGCGGGGACCGCGGCGGCGCTCCCCGGCCCGACGACTCCCCGGCCCAACCCGGCGGAACGGTCTGAGGGGCGTTGTTGTTGCGCTGCACAAAAGAAGTTGACGCAGAATTGCGCAATCTGCATGATGTGGCATCACACCTGTTGCGGCGCAGCAACGACGAATGCTCTCAAGGGGATGGCACATGGCAAAGACTAACCCGTTCTTCGACGTCGACGTTTCCAAGTTCACCGACGTGTCGAAGCTGATGTCCGAATTCAAGCTTCCCGGCGTCGATGTCGAGTCCGCGCTCGCCGCGCAGCAGAAGAACATCCAGGCCCTGACCGCCGCCAACCAGCTCGCGTTCGAGGGTTTCCAGGCCGTCGCCCGCCGCCAGTCCGAGATCCTGCGCCAGACCATCGAGCAGACCACCTCCATCGTCTCCGAGCTGCTCGCCGCCGGCTCGCCGGAGGAGAAGGTCGCCAAGCAGGCCGACCTCGTGAAGGCCGCCTTCGAGAAGGCCCTGGCCAACACCCGCGAATTGGCCGAGCTGGTCACCAAGTCCAACTCCGAGGCCGCCGACGTGATCAACAAGCGCGTCAGCGAGAGCCTGGAAGAGCTGAAGTCGGTCGTCGCCAAGGCCAAGGCGGCGAAGTAAGCGCCACCGAGGCAGCGGTCCGCCGTCCGCGGGACACCGGGGCCGCCGCCGGGCAACCGGCGGCGGCCTTGTTTTTCAGGTGTCCTGCCGGTAGCCTGCGCGCCCTGAAAAAGAAGGGGGACTGCGGATGACGGGCAAGACCGAAATGACGGCCACCATGAACATCGGCTTCGAGGATTTCCTGAAGGTCGACATCCGCGTCGGGACGATCACCGCCGTGGAGCCCTATCCCGAGGCGCGCCGGCCGGCCTACAAGCTCCAGGTGGATTTCGGTCCGGAGATCGGGGTCCGCCGCACCTCCGCCCAGATCACCCGCCACTATTCGCCCGAGACACTGGTCGGCCGTCAGGTCGCCGGCGTCGTCAATTTCCCGCCGAAGCAGATCGGAAAGTTCATGTCCGAGGTGCTGGTCCTGGGCTTTCCAGACAAGAACGGCGACGTCGTGCTGGTCACGCCGGAGCGCAAGGTTCCGGACGGCGGGCGGCTGTACTGACCCCGCTTTCCCGGCTCCGGCCGACAGACGTCGTTTGAGAAAATTCCCGCTCGTTCATCCGATGTAAAGCGGTGATGACTTACTGCGTCCTGTAAATGGCGATGCATCATGCTCGCCATTACTACAGTTTTGCGGTAATTCATGGAAAACCCAAGAAGTCTTTCCACTCTCCTGTCCATCAGCATCGCGGTGCTGTGCATCGCGCCGGTGGCCGGGGTCAGCCTGCTCGCCAACGGGACGATCGGCAGCCGCCTCCGCGACCAGGCGGGCGCCGGCGCGCTGGATCTCAGTGCCCAGATCGCCGACAAGCTGGATCGCAGCATGTTCGAGCGGTGGCAGGACATCCGGATGATCGGCCGGATCCAGGAAACCCTGGAAACCGACTCCGATCCGGACCGGCTGCGGGTCAAGCTCGAGACCCTCCAGCGGAGCTCTCCCGAATATGCCTGGGTCGGCCTGGCGAGCCCGGAGGGCAAGGTCCTCGTCAGCACCGGGCGCCTGCTCGAGGGCGCCGACGTGTCGGGCAGGCCTTGGTTCCGGGCCGGCAGCCGGAACATGTTCGCCGGCGACGTCCACGAGGCGGTGCTCCTCGCCAAGAAACTGCCGCCGAACGCCAAGGGCGATCCCCTGCGCTTCGTCGACGTCGCCATGCCGCTCAGGCGTGCCGACGGCGTTCCGCTCGGTGTCCTGGGAGCCCATCTCAGCTGGTCGTGGGGAGAGGAGATCACCGCCTCGGTCCTCGATGTCCGCGGCGACCGGAGCGAGAGCGCCGAAGCGCTGATCGTCAGCGCCGAAGGCGACGTCCTCCTGGGGCCGGAAGACCTGACCGGCGGGAAGCTGGACCTGCTCAGCCTGGGCGCCGCGCGCCAGGGCGGCACGCGCTACGGCCTGGAGACCTGGCCCGACGGCCGCGACTACCTGACCGCCGCCACCCTCACGGCGGGGCATCGCGATTATCCGGGGCTCGGCTGGGCCGTGGTGGTGCGCCAGGACGCCGACAAGGTCCTGGCCCCGATCCGGCGGTTCCAGTGGAACCTGGCGCTGCTCGGCCTGGGCGCGGCGCTGGCCGCCGCGTTCGCCGGATCGGTGCTGGCGAAGCGGATCACCCGGCCGCTGCTGGAGATCGCGGAGGCTGCCGACCGGATCCGCGAGTACGACCACGACGCCCGCATCCCCTACACCCGTTCCTATGCCGAGGTTTTCCGGCTCTCCAGCGCGCTGGTCGACCTCGACGCGAGGCTGCGGCGGCGCGTGGCCGGCCGGTCCAAGGCCCCCGCCGCCTGAACCGGCTGGGCTCCGCGCCGCCGGCGGCCTACTGGGCCGCCCGGCTGCCGAGCCCGGCCAGCAGGCCCTGCCAGTTCACCCGCGATACGTTGAGCTGGTAATCGTCCGAATAGATCTTCCGGATCATCCTGTCGCGGGTCTCGGCGTCGTGCAGGAACTTCACCACGAATGCGCCGTCGCGCTCGTTGACGACCGTGACCGGCATCACCCCGACATCGGCGACATGGAGCAGGAAGCCCTCGCCGACATCCGTCGGGACGGCCCCCTGGATACGCGCTCCACCGATCGAGATGTCGATCAGGCGCGCCGGGATCAGGTCGCCGGCCAATTCCATCTCGACCTGCTCGTCGGTCGGATAGCGTTCGTCGCCGCGCAGCCGGGGCAATTCGATGCAGACGGTCATCGCCAGCAGCAGGACGATCAGGTTGTAGAAGCTCCAGAACAGGATTACCAGCTTTCCGTCCCCGGCGCCGCCGTCCGGGGCGTAATCCGACAGCATGGCATAGACCATGCCGCCGGCCGTCATCAGCGCCAGCGCGCCGAACCGCCGCATCATGACCCATTGCACGATCCGCCGGCTGCGCTCGCCGCCCTTGGCGGTGACCTTGAACTTCTGGCCCTCGGGCCGCAGCAGGCCGGTGAATACTGCCCGGTTGATCTCGAACATGGTCAGCACCTGGCTGACATCGTTCATGATCGGGATGATCTTGGCCTGCGTGGTCCAGTTCAGCGCGATCATGACGGCGACGAAATAGGGTATGAAATAGGCCACCACGTCGTGGAACGGCGCGTTCACCGCGCTGATGCCGAACCACCAGTAGAGCGCCGGGATCAGCAGGCAGGCCAGCCGGAAATAGAAGGTCGAGCTCCAGTAGAGCAGGGCGTCCAGCAGGCCGAGCCGGTCCATCCAGTCCAGCCGGTTGCTCCGGAACGGGCTGAGCGGGCCGCGGACGATCTGCATCAGCCCCAGGCACCAGCGCCCGCGCTGGGTCACGTACTCCTTCATCCCCTCCGGGGCCAGGCCGTCGCTCAGCCGCTCGTTCAGGTAGACGGTGCGCAGCCCGTGCTGCTTCAGGCGCAGCGTGACCAGGAAGTCCTCGGTCACGCTGTCGGTCGGGAAGCCGCCGATCGCCTTCAGCCCATCCCAGCGCATCATCGAGGAGGTGCCGCAGCAGAAGGCGATGCCCCAGGCGTCCCGGCAGGCCATGAGATGGTCGAAGAAGAAGCGCTGCTCGTCCGGATAGGCCCGCCCGATTCGCAGGTTCGACTGGATCGGGTCGGGATTGAAGAAATGCTGCGGCGTCTGGACCAGCCCGACCGTGGGATCGTGGAACAGGGCCAGCGTGCGGCTGACGAAGTCGTCGTGGGCGACGAAGTCGGCGTCGAGCACGACGATGAATTCCGGTTCCCTTTCCAGGGTCGCCAGGTGCGCCAGGCCGTTGTTGATGTTGCCGGCCTTGGCGTGGCTGTTGTCGGGCCGCGTCAGGTAGCCGACGCCCCGGGCGGCGCACAGGTCGCGCAGCCAGTCCCGGCGGCCGTCGTCCAGCACCCAGACCCGGAGCGCGGGGTGGTCGATGCCCAGCGCGCCGGCGATCGTCCGCGACAGGATCGCCTCCTCCTCGTTGTAGGTGGTGATCAGGACGTCCACCTGCGGCGGCCGGTCGGCCGGCCACCACCGCGCGTTCGCCGTGGCCTCGTCCCGCCGGTCGCGGGTCCTGGACAGGATCAGCGACGACAGCGTGGACCCCAGCATCACCAGGGTTTCCAGCGTCATGAAGGCGGCGCCGCAGACGAAATCGGCGTCGAGCGCCGGCGGCGGCAGCGTCTCGGCCAGCCGCCACGCGATGTAGCGCCAGCCCATGCCGACCGACACCAGGAACAGCACGGCGCGCACCCGCACGTCGGAGGTCGAGCAGAACGGCAGCACCGCCAGGGCCAGCCCGGCGATCACCAGCGACGGCGCCAGGCCGGCCTCCAGGGCCGAGAAGACCATCGGCCTACAGGTCCAGCCAGGAGCGCAGCCGTCCGGTCGCGTCGCCGATGCCGGAGAACGAGATCTTGCCGGTCCGGCCGACCGCGCAGTTCGCCTCCGGGTCATGCAGCAGGCCGGGCACCGACAGGGCCACGTCGTAGCGCTGGAGATGGTCCGGCCCCGGGCTGATCGCCATGTTGTTGTAGACCGTCGCGGCGCCCGAGCCGGCGAGCCGGAGGACCACCGCGTCGTAGCTCCGGCGCGTGCCGGCCAGCCGGAACCGGGCCGGATCCCCGACCCGCAGGCGGTTGTAGTCGCGCTCGCCGACCGACGCGGTGACCACCGTGGTCGAGCAGTCCAGCAGGCGCAGGATGTCCTGGCCCTTTCGGGCATATTCGCCGGCGCCCAGCGCCGCTTCCCAGACCCGGCCGTCCACGGGGGAGTTCAGGAACGCCTCGCGCATCCGGCCGACCCGCTGGCGCTCCACGGCGATGTGGTCGCGCACCTTGGCGAGCCGGCCGGTGCGTTCCTCCAGGCCGGCGCGCAGTTCGGCGGCCAGCAGGTCCAGTTCCATCGTCCGCTGGCTGGAATAGGGCGTGTCGTTGTAGCTGTCGCCCAGGAAGGTGCCCTTGGATGCCGCCGCGTGCTGGATCCTCAGCGTCTCGACCCGGGCGGCGGCCGCCTTCGCGGCCAGGGCCGCGACGCTGTGGCTGGCGCTCGCCTTGTCCAGCAAGGCCGCGGACTGGATGCCCTTGGCCTTCAGCTCCTCGGCCCGCACCAGGGTGGCTTCGGACTCCTGGCTGGTCGCCCGGGCGCCGGCCAGCATGGCCTCCGCCTCGTCGATCTGGGCGCGGAGCTGGCGGAGCCGGCCCTCCTGGTAGGACAAGGTACGTCCGGCCAGTTCCGCCCTGCTGCCCTTCAGGTCGGCGAGCCTGGCCTGGAGCAGGGCGGTCTCCGCCGACAAGGCGTCGGCGGCGCGCTCCAGGTCCTGGACCCGCGCATCGTCGGCCCGCTCGTCCGTGACGCTGCCCAGCGGCTCGCGGGCATGGACGCGCTGGCCGATTGCCAGGGGTTTCATTTCCAGATATCCGTCGATCGGAGACCTGACCACGGCGACCCGGGCATTGATCACGGCATCGCTGCTCACGATCGAGAAACCCTCGCCGATCAGGATATATATACCCAAACCGGATATTACCGCTCCGGCTATCAGCTTGGCCGATTTGTTGGGCACCTTGATCTTCCCATGTAATATACTTCCAACTCCGGAAAGTATTACTGGAAGATGGTTGAGAATCGGTAAGCGTACCGGGATATGCAGGGCGCCGGCGCCGACGGGTCAGACCGGCAGCCGCACCACCGCGCGCAGGCCGCCGCGCGGGCTTTCCGCCAGCGTGATGTCGCCGCCATGGCTCCTGATCACGTCGCGGGCGATGGTCAGGCCCAGGCCGACGCCGCCGGTCGACCGGTTGCGCGACTCCTCCAGCCGGAAGAAGGGTCGGAACACGTCCTCGTGGGAACCGGCCGGTATGCCGGGACCGTCGTCGTCCACGGTGATCTCGATCGCGTCGTCGCGCCGCCCGGCCTGGACCCAGACATGGTCGGCGTAGCGCCGGGCGTTGCCGATCAGGTTGGCCAGGCAGCGCTTGACCGAGTTCGGGCGGAGCGGCAGGCTCATCTCGTCCTCCAGGTGGACGTCGACGATGGCCCCGTCCCGGCGCGCGGCGCTGACCGCCTCGTTGATCAGGCGGTTCAGGTCGGTCGGGACCGGCGTCTCGGCGCCCTCGCCGCGGGCGAAGGCCAAGTAGCCCTCGATCATCTGCTCCATCTCGATCACGTCGGTCTTCAGGTCGTCCACGTCGGGCCCGTCGCCGAACAGCTCGAGCTGGAGCTTCATGCGGGTCAGCGGCGTGCGCAGGTCGTGGGACACGCCGGCCAGCATCTCGGTCCGCTGGCTGATCTGGCGCTGGATGCGTTCGCGCATCACCAGGAAGGCGGCGGCGGCCTGCCGGACCTCGGCGGCCCCCTCCAGTTTGAACCGGGTCACGTCGCGGCCCTTGCCGAAGGCGTCCGCCGCCGCGGCCAACCGGCGGATCGGCCTGATCTGGTTGCGCATGAAGATGATCGCGATGGCGAACAGCACCATGGCGGCGCCGACCATCCAGAGCAGGAAGATATAGGTCGTGGAGCTGAACAGGCGGCGCTCGGGCGCCATCACCGACAGCACGCCGTCGGCCATCTGCACGCGGATCTCGACCCAGTTGCTGGCGACCCGGGTGTCCACCGTGAAGGGCTTCCGCACGCGCTCGTCCAGCGCCATGCCCAGCGTGCGCTCCAGCAGGCTGCTCAGCTCCTGCCGGCGGTTCGGGATGACCGCCTCCGGCTCGAAGGTGATGATCAGGTCCATGGTGCGCGCCGCCATGGCCAGCGTATCCGTCCGGTCGGCCATCGAGACGTCGCGCTCCAGCTGCTCGATCACCATGCCGATCTCGCCGGCCACCGCGAAGGCGAGCCGGTTGGTCATGGTGTCCCAGTGCCGGTCGTAGAAGATCCAGGTGGCGACCACCTGGAGCAGGATCACCGGCGTGACGATGATCAGGAGCGACCGCCCGAACAGCGTCTGGGGCAGCATCCGCTTGATCAGCCCGCGCGGCCCGCGCCGGTCGGGACCGTAGCTGCGCGCGGTCAGTTCATGTATCGCCGTCATGGCCCTGCCTCGTGAACCCGGGAATGGGACCCGGCCGGTATAGTCATTCCGGTCTCAGAACATAACCCTCGCCGCGCACGGTGTGGAGATAGCGCGGCAGCCTGGGATCGTCCTCCAGCTTGCTGCGCAGGCGGCTGACCTGGACGTCCACGGTGCGCGCGTTGCCCACGATGCCGGCGCGGTCGGCCAGTTCCTCGCGGGTCAGGATGGCCCCGGGGCGGCCCGCCAGGACCCTCAGCAGGGCCGCCTCCGCGCTGGTCAGGCGCACCGTCTCGTCGCCGGCCCTCAGCTCCTCCCGGTCGGGGACGAAGGTCCATTTGCCGATCCGCAGGTCGGTCATCGGCTCGACCGGGCGCGGCACCCGGCGCAGGATCGAGGTGATGCGCAGGACGAGCTCGCGCGGCTCGAAGGGCTTGCTCATGTAGTCGTCGGCGCCGGCTTCCAGCCCGGCGATGCGGTCGTCCAGCTCGCCCCGCGCGGTCAGCAGCAGGATCGGTACTTGGCTTTCCCGCCGCAGGCTCTCGGTCAGGTCCAGGCCGCTCTCGCCCGGCATCATGACGTCCAGCACGATCAGGTCGAAGGCGAGGCTGCCCAGCTTGGCCCGGGCGTCGGCCGCGTGCTGCGCCGTGGTCACCATGAACCCGTTCTTCACCAAGTACTTGCGCAGCACCTCCCGCAGCCTCAGGTCGTCGTCGACCACCAGGATGTGGGGCATCTCCTCGGTCATGGCGGCATCCTGTCAGCGTTTGTCAGCGTTGTTCTGTCAGCGTTTGGGGGGCGGGCGGTCCATCCTGGCGGTGAATTTCGGGCGGTCCTCGTCGTCGATGATGCCCAGCATCACCTCGCGGAAGCCCTCCACCGCGACGGCGCCGGCCTTGCGGTAGGCTTTGGCGATCCGCTGGCGCTGGCTCTCGGACAGCTGGCGCTCCAGCTCGACGCCCTTTTCGGTCAGCTCCAGCAGCCGCTGGCGGCGGTCGCGCACGCCCGGGCGCTGGGTCACGAAGCCCAGCCGGACCAGTTCGCTCAGTACCCTGGACAGGCTCTGCTTCGTTATGCGCAGAATCGATAGCAGCTCTGTAACCGTGATCGCGGGGTTCCGGCCGATGAAGTAGATGACCCGGTGGTGGGCACGCCCGAGGCCGATTTTGCCAAGGATTGCATCGGGTTCGGCGGTGAAGTCGCGATAGGCGTAGAACAGCAGCTCCATGCCCTGGCGCAATTCCTCCTCGCGCAGGAAGAGGGGGTTCACCCCGGTTTTTACGTCAGCCATGTTGACACAAGTGCAATCCGAATGTTACGTGTTACCCGCCATGCCGAGACATAATCTAACAATGAAAGTGCTTTGTGATGTCCATGCTTCCCTTCGATGACCGCGAGGGCCAGATCTGGTTCGATGGCGAACTGATCCCGTGGCGCGACGCCAAGGTCCATGTGCTGACCCACGGCCTGCACTATGCAAGCTGTGTATTCGAAGGTGAGCGGGTTTACAACGGTTCCGTCTTCAAGCTGACGGAACATTCCGAACGGCTCGCCAAGTCCGCCGAGGTGCTGGGCTTTTCGCTGCCCTACAGCGTGGAGGAGATCGACGCGGCGACCAATCTGGTGGTCAAGGCGCAGGGCTACACCGACGCCTATGTCCGGCCGGTCGCGTGGCGCGGCAGCGAGATGATGGGCGTCTCCGCCCAGCAGAACACCATCCATGTCGCGATCGCCTGCTGGGAGTGGCCGAGCTACTTCTCGCCGGAGGCGCGGATGGCCGGCATCAAGCTGCAGACCAGCAAGTGGGCGCGCCCCGCTCCCAACACCGCGCCGACCAGCAGCAAGGCCGCCGGCCTCTACATGATCTGCACCATGAGCAAGCACGCCGCCGAGAACGAAGGATTCCACGACGCGCTGATGCTGGACTATCGCGGCCGCGTGGCCGAGGCGACCGGTGCCAACTTCTTCATGGCGGTGGACGGCAAGCTGCACACCCCGACCCCGGATTGCTTCCTGGACGGCATCACCCGCCGCACGGTGATCGACCTCGCCAAGCGCCGCGGCATCGAGGTGATCGAGCGGGCGATCATGCCGGACGAGCTGAAGACGGCCGACGAGATCTTCCTGACCGGCACCGCCGCCGAGGTGACACCGGTCGGCCAGATCGACGACCTGAAGTTCACGCCCGGCCAGATGTGCAAGACGCTGATGACCGACTACGACACCCTGGTGCGCGGCGCCACCGCGGCGGCGGCGGCGGAATAGTCTCTCCGGCCCAGTCACGGAATGCCCGGGGGGCGGCGGAAGTTCAGGCTTCCGCCGCCCTTTCGCTTTGCGCGGGCGCGCCTTCCGCCCGGCCGTTCCAAGCGATCCGATGTAGTGATGCGATCCTGTTCTTGCCTTGGCTGTGCTCACCGGGTGCGAACATTATAGTCGCGCGGAGTTACGAAAATTACATAGACTTATAAGCTTTGTCATGGGCTCTGCGACATCTTGTTCAGACACAATCCCGAACTTCCGACTATTCTAGGGCCGGGATCCCGCCATCGGTTCGCGAGCCGCATCGTGGCGCTCCCAGGGTGCGCAACCCGTGGAAGTCGGCTTTGGGGGTTTAAGGAGGGTTCGTGATGGGAGGGCGTGAGGAGCAAGGCTCGGGGCCGGGCAGGAGCAGGTTTTCGCTCAGGAGCATCAACCAGAAAGTCATCCTGTCCGTGGCGCTGCTGCTGATCGGCGGACTCGGCGGGCTCGTGGCCTATCAGAGCTACACGTCGCGTGTCCTGGCGCTCAGCACCTTCGACGACAGCAACGCCATCCTCACCGCGACCCTGGGCGACAACATGTCCAGCGCGGTGAAATATGCGCGGACCGAGGCACTCGCCAACTCCTACAAGGAGATCGCGCAGAACCCCCGCGCCGGGCTGGACGGGGTGATCGTGCAGGCCGCCGACGGCAAGCTCCTGAACGAGTTCGCTCAGCCCGGCTTCGACAAGGCCCTGCTCCAGGCCTTCGTCGAGTCCCACAAGCTGCCGGCGGACAGCAACATCGTCACGGCCTCGACCGACGACCATACCTACATGATCATCCCGGTGGCGTTCGGCGCCCAGCGCGAGCGGATCGGCACGCTGGCGGTGGCCTGGAGCCGCGCCGCCGTGATGAAGGCGATCGCGGACGACACCATGGCGTCGGCCCTGATCTCCATCGGGATCGTGGCGGCACTCGTGACCGCGCTCTACCTGCTGCTGCGACTCGTCGTGATCCGCCCGACCGGGGTCATCTCCGAAGCCATGGCGAAGATCACCCGCGGCGACCTGGATTTCGAGCTGGACCTGATCCGGCGCGGCGACGAGATCGGCACGATGGCGCGCGCCGTCGGCGTCTTCCGCGAGAACGCCCTCAAGGTCCTCGACTTCGCCCGCGAGCAGGACCGCCTGAAGGCGGAGGCCGAGCAGAAGCGGGTCGAGATGGTCGGCAGCATGGCCAACGACTTCGACCGCAAGATGGCGTCCGTGCTCGACACCGTGTCGCGGTCGGCTGAGGAGATGGCCTCCTTCGCCCGCGCCATGTCGGAGAAGATGAACGAGGCCGAGCGCGGCACCGCGGAAATCACCCGGGCCACCGACAACACCATCTCCAACGTCGGCAACATCGCCGCCGCGACGGAGGAGCTGTCCGCCACCACCAGCGAGATCGCCCAGCGGATCAACGAGAGCGTGGACGTCGCCCGCAAGACCGCCACCGCCGCCGACCAGACCAGCCGGACCATCGCCGACCTAGCCGCCCAGGCGCTCAAGATCGGCGACATCGTCCAACTCATCAACGACATCGCGGGCAAGACGAACCTGCTGGCGCTGAACGCCACGATCGAGGCGGCGCGCGCGGGAGAAGCCGGCCGGGGCTTCGCCGTCGTCGCGTCGGAGGTCAAGGCCCTGGCCAGCCAGACCGCCCAGGCGACCGACGAGATCACCCACCAGATCATGGGCGTCCAGCAGGTCACCAACCGCGCGGTGGAGGAGATCCGCACGATCTCGGCCGTCGCCGACGGCGCGCGGGAGATCGCTTCGGGCATCGCCGCCGCCGTGGAGGAGCAGAACATCACCACCCAGGACATCTCGCAGGCTGCCGCCCACGCCGCCAACGGCACCCAGGCGGTCGCCAGCAACATCAACGTGGTGACGCTGGGAGTGGTCGACGCCAGCCAGACGACCCGCCAGCTGCTGGAGGCGAGCCAGGAGGTGACGAAGCAGTTCGATTACCTGCGGGCCCAGGTGAAGCAGTTCCTCAACGACATGCGCGCCGCGTAGCCGCGGCCCGTCCCATCCCCCGTCTCAGCCGCCGCTTCGGCCGATGACCCGGTGCAGGGTGCTCGACAGGGCGTTCTTGATCCTCCGCTGCGCCCTGTTGGACCAGCGCTGCTCGTAGGCCCGCTTGCGCTCCAGCCGGGCGGTCGGTTTGTCCACGTTCCAGGGATAATCGACCGCTACCACCGGTTCCGGCTTCTGCACGGCGAACAGCAGCGAATAGACCTTACGGGGCTGATTCGAGAGATTCGGCCCGGCATAGTGCAGCGTGCGGCTGTGGTGGATCGAGACGGAGCCCTTGCGCAGCGGCACCGTCACGGCCTTGTCCAGATCGACCCCGACCGCCTCCAGGCCCTCGATCCGCTTGTCGTCGCGGTAGTTGCGGTGAGTCAGCATCGGCCCGGTATGGCTCTCCGGAACGAAGGTCAGGCAGCCGTTCTCCTCGTCCACGTCCTGCAGGGGCAGCCAGATGGTGATGTTCTCCACATGGCTTCCGGCCCGGTGGAACGCCTGGTCCTGGTGCCAGGGAGTGGCGGAGTCGGGATGCGGCGGCTTGCTGATCGCGTGATCGAACGAGAAGCGCGCGTCCGCGCCGAGCAGGGTCTTCGCAACCGCCTCGGCGTTGGCCCAGAACGCCGTGCGCAGCAGTTCCGGCGCGTATTTGGCGGGGTGGAGCAGCTGCGGCAGCTTGAACTCGTCGCCCTGGTCCAGCCCGGCGATGTCGTAGAAGTCGCCCTCTTTCCAGCCGGCACGGGTCCGGAACAGCCGCTGGAAGGAGCGGTCGATCTCGTCGACCTGGGCGGTATCGATGAAGTCGGGGATCGTCAGGTACCCCTCCTTCCAGAAAGTGTCGATCTGATGCTTGCTGAGCGCCACCCGGGGCCGGCGCTTCACTAGGTTCCAGCGCATGTCGAACGGGAGCGTCTTGTGGAGAACCACGTCGAGGACGGTCAATTCGATCTCCGAACGAAACTAGTTACAGTTGATCCAATGCCGTCATCTTCCACGCACGGGTAACGAAAATCATTCCGGAAGTTGTTCTAATCCGAGGTCGTGGCGCCGAAAGCCGCCGGGATTCCCGAACGCGCCGCCCTGAGCGCAAAGGTCGCGCCGGACGGGTAGGGAAATCGGATTGCGACAGGGATCCGGCCGATTTACCTCCACGCTCATCGTTCTTGATTTGTTTTTAAAGGCTCCGATAAATTTATGCATCCTCCGCTTCCGCCCAAGGTCCGCCGCCATGCAACCAGCCCCACATTCCTCATCCACCCCGGTGATCCGCCTGACCGCCCACCAGGAGGCGTTCTGCCAAGCCATGGCCGAGAATGTCGGCGGGGCGGAGGCGGCCCGGCGGGCGGGCTATTCGCCGAACGGGGCGAAGCAGCGCGGAGCCTTCCTGATGACGCAGCCGGAAATCCGCATCCGGGTCGATCAGCTCCGTGCCGCCCGCGCCGCCAGCCACGAGGCCGACCTGGAGGAGGCGGCGGAGACCGTCAAGACCATCATCGCCGAGGCCATGGACAGGAAGTCGCTGTCGCTCGCCTTGCGCGCGGTCGAATTGCGGCTCAAACTGCGCGGCGTGATCCGGGACAAGCGGATTCCCCACCACTACGTCAGCGACGCCCCGCATCCCGACGCCGACCTGGAGCAGCTGGATTTCGACCCGGCCGAGGATGACGACGCCCCGGTGGCCGAGATGCCGGCCGAGGTGCCGGCCGAGGTGTCGGCAGGGGGGCGGGCCGAAACAGTGACCCCGGATAGTGACCCTGCGCCGCCGCCCGCCGCCGCCGGGCGGCCGACTTCGGCAAACCCCACGCAGAAGCCGTTCCGCCACCGCGAGCAGGGCGGCGGCCCGGGCCGCCAAGGGCACCGGGACCGCCGCGCCGCTTAAACCGGCCCCGCCGCGCCGCGCCTCAGAACTTGTAGCGCAGGGCCGCCGCGATGATGTCGACGCTGCCCTCGCTCACGGCGCGCGTGTTGGTGGACAAGGCCGCGACGGCGCCGGGCTGGGTGGTGTTGATGTCGGCGTCGTCGATGATGATGTGGGTATAGGCCACGTCCACGACGAAGCTCTCCGACAGGGCGTAGGAGGCGCCCGCGCTCAGCCAGTACCGGTCGGCGTCCGGCGTCCGGGTCGAGCGGAAATTGTCCACCGTCGGGGTCTCGTCGTACTGGAAGCCGCCGCGGACCGTCCAGGCGTCGTTGAGCTCGTACTGGGCGCCGATGGCCAGCGAGAAGGTGTCCTCGTAGTTCTGGCCGACGACCTGATCGGGCAGGCCCGGCCGCTTGACGCGGATCTCCTCGAAGTTGCTCCAGCCGTACCAGTTGTACTCCGCCATCAGGGTCAGCTTCGGCGTCAGCTCGTGGGCGACGCCGACCGCGATAATGTCGGGGAGGTTGAGGTCCGCGGTGCCGGGGGAGGTGTTGAATGTGGTGCCGGCCCGGCTCAGCTGCACGTCGCCGTCAAGCGTGTGCTCCACCTGCGACCGGTAATGGATGCCGATCCGGGTCGTCGGGATCGGCTCGAACATCACGCCCACATTGTAGCCGAACGTCCAGTCGTCGCCCTCCACCTTGGAGATGATGTCGGGGCCGGTCCCGGTGAACACCGCGTTGGTCAGCTTGGCGTCGGCATACTGGATGTCGATGCCGCCGCCGATCGAGATCCAGTCGTTGACCCTGTACGCGACGCTGGGCGCGATGTTGAGGGTCAGCAGGTCCGTCTCGATCGAGTCGTAGCGCCCGAACCAGTTGGCGTCGTACTTGTTGGCGAGGCCGAACGGGGCGGAAACTCCCAATCCCACCCACAGGTCCCGGTCCATCAGCGGATAGGCGAAATAGGCGTTCGGCACCGGCGTCGGATCATAGGGATTGCCGCCGTCATTGCCGCCGACCGGGCGGGTCAGCGCCCCGGCGGGCGTCCGGACGGTCGCGGTCGAGCCGCGGTTCTCCAGGTCGGCGCGCGGGATCAGCAGATGGACGCCGGCGGTCGCCTCGGGGCCTTCCAGCCGGGTCATCCCGGCGGGGTTGAAGAAGATGGTGCTGGCGTCCTCGCCGATCGCGGACTCGCCGGCGAAAGCGCGGCCCAGCCCGGTGACGCTCTGCTCCTTGATGTAGAAGCCGGCGGCCTGGACGGCCTGGGTGCCGGCGAGCAGGGCGATCGCCGAGGTGGCGACCAGGACGTGTGCCGTCGCACGTCCCGGGAAGCGCTTGATGGGATTCATTGGGTGTCTTCTCCCGTTTGATTCTTTCTTCCGCGGATCGTTGATCTTTTCCGCAGGTATGGGAGAAAGGGCTACTAGCAGTTTACGTAAACGTCAAGACCCCCGTGCGGGGAGGGAGACGAAGCGCCCGCAGGTGTGGCGCTCCGTCTACACGGGCCTGACAGGGCAGGCCGGTGTCACCCCTGTCCGGTCACGTAGCCGCGCAGGGTTTCCACCTCCAGTTCGGTCTCGTCCAGCCGCTGCTTGACCACGTCGCCGATGCTGATCATGCCCAGCAGCTTGCCGTTCTCGACCACGGGAAGGTGGCGGAAGCGCCGGGTCGTCATGACGGTCATGATCTCGGCGATGGTGTCGGAGGGGGAGCACTGCTGCACGTTGCGGGTCATGACCTCCTCGACCCGCCGGTTCAGCGTGTCGGCACCGAACTTGGTCAGGGCGCGGATGATGTCGCGCTCGGAGATGATGCCGCGGATGCCTTCGTTGCCGTCCATCACCAGGACGGCGCCGATCCGGTTCTCGGTCAGCAGGTTCGCGGCCTCCCCGATGGTTCGCTCGGGCGCGATGGAGATGACGCTGGAGCCCTTGCGCTTGATGACGGCTGCGACATGCATGGAACCTGCTCCTCCTTGTCAAGGCGGCCCGTGGGCAAGATGCGGGCGGACCGCCATCATTGGTCTTGTCAATCGACAGGCCATGATACGTCCATTCCCGGGGCGCCGTGCAAGCCGGAGTTGTCGCTCCTCTCTTTATTGTCCCTGACCCTGGACGCCGTTCTGGACAGGGCGCCCGGGAATCTGGGCCAGGCAGTTCTCGATGATGGTCTGGCACTGGGCCAGCTGGCTGCCGCCGATGCCCTCCGGTCCGCCATAGACGATCCGCTCGACGACGCCGTTCCGCAGGGTGAAGGTCGCCTGGCAGCTGAAATTGCGGAAATCGTAGGTCGGCGCGAAGGAGCCGTAGTAGGGAAAGCCGTAGCCGTAGCCATGATAGGGATAGCGGCTGAAGCCCATCAGCGGCGTATAGCTCTGGTAGACCACCGTCCGGTTGCTGGTGTAGGTGAAGTATTCCAGGTTGTCGACCGTGGCCATCCGTTCCGGGACGCCGGCGCAGGACAGAAGAGTCTCCTTGGGCATGCCGACGAAGGCCGTCTGGGCGAACAGCGCTTCGTCGGCGCGCGGGTTGGCGCAGGACGCCAGCGCCGCGGCGCTGAGGCCCAGCAGGGCGGGGCGCAGGGGGAATGCCGCCAGGGACATCATCGTTCGCATCCTCGCTCAGGGCGCCCGCAACCGCTCCGGCGCCAGATCCACGGCCTTCACTCCGAGGGCGGCGAGGTCCTCCGGCACCCTGCCGTCCGCCAGCAGCCCGGCGGCGGTCCGCGCCATGCCCGGCGCCGTCTGGATGCCGTAGCCGCCCTGGCCGGCCAGCCAAAAGAATCCTTCGGCCTCGGGGTCGGGTCCCACCACCGGGCTCTTGTCCGGCGCGAATGTCCGGAGCCCAGCCCACCGGTGGCTGATCCGCCGGACCTTGAACAGGCACGCCCGCTCGATCCGGTCAACCGTCAGTGCGATGTCGAGTTCCTCCGGCTGGACGTCGCAGGGTTCGACCGGCGTCTCGTCGGCCGGCGAGCCCAGGAGCCGGCCGCCCTCGGGCTTGAAATAGAATGTTTCGTCCACGTCGCAAACCATCGGCCAGCGGGGCAGGCCGGCCTCGTCGGGGATCGGCGTGGGATCGAAGGTGATCGCGGTCCGGCGCTTCGGCACCAAGCCGACCGGGGCCAGCCCCGCCATCCCGGCGACCGCGTCGGCCCAGGCCCCGGCGGCGTTGACGACCCAGGGGGCGTCGAAGGTCCCGGCGCGGGTTTCCGCCCGCCAAGTCCCTTCCCGGCGAGTCAGCCCCATCAGTTCCGCGTCGGTCACGACCTCGCCGCCCTGGGCGCGCAGCCCGCGCAGATAACCCTGGTGAATCGCATGGACGTCCATGTCCATGGCGTCCGGCTCCCACACCGCGCCCGCGACATAGTCCGGCCGCAGCATCGGGGCGAGCGCCAGGGTCGCGTCGCGGTCGAGCAGCTCCACGGACGGCGTCAGCACGCTGCCGGTGCGGAACGCGCCGTCCAGGCCGTCCCTCTGGTCATTCCGCCCGACCAGCACCACGCCCCGCGGGGTCAGCACCGGATGCTCGGCGAAGCCCGAAGCCACGGCGGCGTCGTAGAAGGGCCGGCTGCCGACGGTCAGCGCCCGGATCACGGCGTTGCCGTAGGTCTCGGTATAGAGGGCGGCGGAGCGGCCGGTCGAGTGGTAGCCCGGCTGTGCCTCGCGCTCCAGCAGCACGACTCGGCCGCGGGACGAGAGCTCGTAGGCCGCGGAGGCTCCGGCGATGCCGCCGCCGATGATCAGGAAGTCGCAGGAAGTCATGGTGCGCAGTACCGGTCCGCCGTCGATGTTCAGGGATTTCCCATAGTCTATGCCCTGCGGACCGCTTAGTCACATCCCCTGGAGGAGGATGTCCACGGAATGGACTGGCGGGATCAGGCGGCGCCCCGCAGTTCCTCGGCGCGGCGCAGGTCGACGGAAACCAGCTGGGAAACCCCCCGCTCGCCCATGGTGACGCCGAACAGCCGGTCCATGCGGGCCATGGTCAGCCGGTGGTGGGTGATGATCAGGAAGCGGGTGGCGCCGACGCGGGCCATCTCCTCGACCAAGGTGCAGAAGCGGTCGACGTTCGCCTCGTCCAGGGGAGCGTCCACCTCGTCCAGCACGCAGATCGGCGCCGGGTTGGTCAGGAACACGGCGAACAGCAGCGACAGCGCGGTCAGCGCCTGCTCGCCGCCCGACAGCAGGGACAGCACTTGGAGCCGCTTGCCCGGCGGGCTGGCATAGATCTCAAGCCCGGCGTCCAGCGGGTCCTCCGCCTCGGTCAGCTTCAGGTACGCCTTGCCGCCGCCGAACAGCCGGACGAACATGTCCTGGAAATGCCGGTCCACCGTCTCGAACGAGGCCAGCAGACGCTCCCGCGCCTCCCTGTTGAGGCTGGAGATGCCCTGGCGCAGCCGGCCGATCGCGGCGACCAGATCGGCGCGCTCGCTCTGCATGCCGGCGATCTGCTGGTCCAGCTCGGCCGCCTCGGCCTCCGCCAGCAGGTTGACGGGGCCCATGTTCTCGCGCTCGCGCACCAGCTTCTCCAGCCGCGCCTCGATGCCGGCCGGGTCGGGAAGCGGCTCGCCGGGCGGCAGGTCGGCCAGGGCGGCCGTCTGCTCCGGCGCGCATTCCAGCTTCTCGGCGATCCGCTCGCGCACCGCCTCCAGCGTCTGGCGGGCCGAGGCCACGGCGGCTTCCGCCCGCACCCGGGCCTCGCGGGCGTCGCCCAGCCCCGTCTCCGCCTGTTTCAGGCGCTTCTCGGTGGCGGCCAGCGTCGCTTCGGCCTCGTTCAGGGTGTCGGCGGCGCGCTTGCGCACGCGTTCGGCATCGGCGATCCGGGTCGCCAAGTCGGCCCGCTCGGACTCGATCTCGTCCGGGCGGCCGGCCAGCTCCTCCAGTTCCGCCTTCGCGGTCTCGGCGCGCTCCATCAGTTCGGCCAGCCGCTCGTCCGCCCCGTCGGACCGGCCGGTCCAGCCGCGCCGTTCCGCCTCGATCGCGGCGAGGCGCTGGCGCCGGCCCTGGGCCTCGCGCAGGATGCGGTCCAGCGCGTTCTGCCGGCCGACCAGATCGGCGCGGGTCTCCGCCAGGGTGGCGCGCAGGTCGGCGACCCGCTCCCGTGCCTGTCCCGAGTCGGGCAGCGCGTCCAAGGCGGCCCGGGCTTCGGCGACTTGGCGCTCGGCTTCGCGCCGGTCGGCGTCCAGGCGCTCCACCGCCTCGGCCAGGGCGGTCAGGCGGGAGGCCGCCGCCGCGGCCGCCTGGGCCAGCTTGGCGTGCTGGTCGCGGGCGCGGCCGACCACGCCGAAGGCGTCCCGCACGGCGTCGCGGCACCGCCGTTCCTGGACCGCGGCCTCCGACGCGGCGGTGCGGGCGGCCTCGAACTCCTCCCGCGCATGGGCGGAGGTATCCTCGGCGCTTTCCAACTCCAGGCGAAGCTCGGCGAGGCGGTTGCGCTGCTTCAGCCGGATCGCGGCCGCCGTCGGGGCGCCCGCCGCGACCGACAGCCCGTCCCAGCGCCAGGAGGCGCCGTCGCGCGTGACCAGGATCTGGCCGGGCAGCAGGGTCGGGGCCAGGGCGTTACCCTCCTCGGCACCCGCGACGACGCCGATATGGTCGAGGCAGCGGGCCAGGGCAGGGGGTGCCTTGACCCGGGAGGCCAGCGGCTCCGCCCCGGCGGGCAGGGGCGCGGTATGGTCGAGCGCCGGGTGAGCCCGCCAATGGACCGCCGCGGCCTCGTCCAGCGGAGCGGTCAGGTCGTCGCCCAGCGCCGCGGCGATCGCCACCTCGTAGTCCGGCGCCACGGTGACGGCATCGATCAGCGGCGGGAACAGGTCGCCGGAGCCGGACTCCAGAAGCTCCGACAGCGCCCTCTCCTCCGCCTTCAGCCGGGCGCGGGCGCCGTCCGCCGCCTGCTGGGCCTCGCGGCTGCGGGCCTGCGCGGTTTCGGCCGCCGCCTTGGCGTGTTCCGCCGCCTCCGCCCGGTCTCTGGCGAGGTCCAGCGCCTCCTCCGCGGCGGCGACGGCTTCCTCCGCCGCCTCGATGTCGGGACGGGACGCCAGCTCGGCCTCCAGGGCCGCGCGCTGGCGCTGCTGCTCGTCGAGCCGGCGGGTCGCGGTCGCCAGCCGCTGCTCCAGCTCGGCGGACTGCCGCTGAAGGGCGGTGCGGCGGGCCTCGTCCGCGGCGGTCCGCTCGGTCAGCGCCGTCAGTTCGCGGTCCAGCGCCTCGACCCGTTCGCGGGCCTCGGCCAGGGACTCGCGGGCGGCCTCCTCGACGGCGGCCTCGTCGCCCTGTTCCTCGATCAGGCCGTCCCGCTCGTCGGCGAGGCGGGCCAGCGCCGTCCCGGCGTCCTCCGCCAGCGCCCGCTCGCGCGCCAGGTCGGTGGCGACCTGGGCCAGCCGGCGCTGGTTGGCGGTCCGGGCCTCGGCGACCCGCTTCTCCTCCGCGTCCAGCGCCTCGCGGGCGATCACCAGCCGCTGGAGCGCCTGGGCCGCCTGGGCCTCGGCCTGGCGGAGGCGGGGCAGCCCCTCGGCGTCGGCGGCGCGCCGGGTGGTCTCGGCCGCGACCTCGCCCATTCGGTCGCGCACCAGCACCTCGGCATCGTTGAAGGCGAGCCGCGACGCCGCGAGCGCCGCCTGGGCCGCGACCCAGCGGATATGGAGCAGCACCGCCTCGGTCCGGCGGACATGTTCGCTCAGGTTCCGGTAACGCGAGGCTTGCCGCGCCTGCTTGCGCAACGTGCCGAGCTGGGCGTCCATGGTGACGATCACGTCGTCCAGGCGCATCAGGTTGGCCTCGGCCGCCTTGAGGCGCAACTCGGCCTCGTGGCGCCGGGAATGCAGCCCGGTGATGCCGGCCGCCTCCTCCAGCAGGACGCGGCGCTCGGTCGGCTTGGCGTTGATGATGGTGCCGATGCGGCCCTGGCTGACCAATGCCGGGGAATTGGCGCCGCTGGCGTTGTCGGCGAACAGCAGCTGGACGTCGCGGGCGCGCACCAGCTTGCCGTTTATCCGGTAGTCGGACCCGGAGCCGCGCTCGATCCTGCGCTGGATCTCCAGGTCGTCGAACTCGTTGAAGCCGGCGGGGGCGGTGCGCCGCGAGTTGTCCACCCCCAGCGTCACCTCGGCGATGTTGCGGGCCGGCCGCCTGTCGGTCCCGCCGAAGATGACGTCGTCCATGTCGTCGCCGCGCATCTTCTTGGCCGAGGTCTCGCCCATGACCCAGCGGAGCGCCTCGACCAGGTTGGACTTGCCGCAGCCGTTGGGGCCGACGATGCCGGTCATGCCCGGCTCGATCACCAGTTCGGTGGGGTCGACGAACGACTTGAAGCCCGAGATGCGGAGCTTTACGAACTGCACGGCGCGGCCGACCCCAATCCTGTCCAGTACCTGCTGCGATCGCCGGTCCGAGCGCCGCTCAGGAGCCCAGCTTGTCGAGCACGCGGGCGAACTCGGCGATCGGCTGGGCGCCCACGATCTTTTCCGTGGTGTCGCCGCGCAGGATCACGAAGGTCGGCGTGGACTGGACCTGGTACTTCTGCTCGGCCTCCAGCCGGCGCTCGATCAGCTTGTTGGCCAGCGCCTCGTTGCCCATGCAAGCCTGGAACTGCTGCTCGCCGACGCCGGCCAGCTTGCCGGTTTGGGCCAGGGCCTGGGTCGGATCGCTGGCGCCCGCCCATTTGTTCTGGCTCTTGAACAGCACGTCGAGGAAGCCGAAGTACCGCTCCGGGTTGGAGCAGCGGGCCAGCATGCTGGCCTGGAGCGCCGCCCGGTCGAACGGGAAGTCGCGGAAAACCAGCTTGGCCTTGCCGGTGTCGATATAGTCCTTCTTCAGCTGCGGCAGCGTGTTGGCGTGGAAGCTGGCGCAGTGCGGGCAGGTCAGCGAGGAATATTCCAGGATCGTGATCGGCGCGTTGGGGTCGCCCAGCACGCGCTCGCTCAGCGGGTCGTTCTTCTCGGCGGCCTGGGCCACCTGGGCCTGGGTCGCCTGGCCCTGGGCGAGTTGGGCCTGGACCACCTGGGTCGGCTTGGGCGTGGAGTCGTCGTCCGGGACGGTCCCGGCCTGCGCGGGCGCGATGACTTCGGGTGCCGGTTTCTCCTTGGCGATGACGCCGGTGTTCACGAGGCCGACGCCGGCCCCAACAGCGACCACGGCGACCATGGCCAATCCCAGCATATAGCGGCGCAAGATGCCCTCCTGCATACAAGAGCTAGTGAGTATAAGGTCGGCCTACCCGATCGGGCAAGCACTGGACGGGGTAAGGGGGCGGGCTCAGGATCCCGTCTTGGCGTGGATCGCCCTTCCGAGCCGCACCAGCGCGTCGCGCAGGGTGGGATCCTCGATCGGGCCTGCCGCCCGCTGGATGTCGGCCTCCTCCTCCGGCGTCATAGGGCGCTGGATCTTGGGGCGACGCGGCGCACCGGGCAGGGGGCCCTGGATCAGCTTGATCCGGTCGACGGCCCGGTAGCCGAAGAAGGCGTTGATCCGCTCGATCACCTGGGGTTCGGAGTGCTGGACGTCGAGCGCCGCGGCGCCGGAAACCTTCAGGTGCAGCGTGGCCCCCTCGCGCTGGCCGGGCGGGAAGGCCAGCTTCTGGGGCAGGGTGCTTCGGGCCAGTTCCGGCCCCATGATGGTCGGCCAGTCCGTGATCAGGGTGCCGAACGCCATGCCGCGCTTGCCCAGCGCCTTGCCGGCCACCTTGGGCACGATTCTGGCGAGAGGGCGGGGGGCTGCCATTGGGGGATCTCCGAAACGTGAGGGACTGAAGCGGGTGGGTAAACGGAGCGCAGAGATTATTCTCATCGAAGCTATTGTTAAAGCACCTGTTGCGGGGCGACAACACACCATGACATTGCACTCGGAACCAAGCCTTTTCCCCGCGCCGCCGGCCCGGACCCTGGAACCGGACGAACTGGCCCGGTCGATGCTGGGCTGGTACGACCGCCATCGGCGCGTGCTGCCCTGGCGCGCGCCGGCCGGCAGGACCGCCGACCCCTACCATGTCTGGCTGTCGGAGATCATGCTGCAGCAGACCACGGTCGTCACCGTCGGATCCTATTTCCAGGAGTTCCTGCGGCGCTGGCCTACCGTCACCGATCTGGCGGCGGCCGACCTGGACGCCGTCCTCCATGCCTGGGCGGGGCTCGGCTACTATGCCCGGGCGCGCAACCTGCACAAGTGCGCCCGGGTGGTGGCCGACCGGTACGGCGGCCGGTTTCCCGATAATGAACAGGAATTGCGGCAACTTCCGGGCATCGGCGCCTATACCGCCGCGGCCGTCGCCGCCATCGCCTTCGACCGCCGCGCCACCGTGCTGGACGGCAACGTGGAGCGGGTCATGGCGCGGCTCTTCGCGGTCGAGGAGCCGCTGCCGGGCTCCAAGGAGAAGCTCCGCGCGCTGGCCGACACCATCACGCCGGACCGGCGCTCCGGCGACTACGCCCAGGCCGTGATGGACCTGGGCGCCACGGTCTGCACGCCGCGCAAGCCGAGATGCCCGCAATGCCCCTGGCACGACGGCTGCGCCGCACGGGCGGCCGGCATCGCCGAATCGCTGCCGCGCAAGACGCCCAAGGCGGACAAGCCGACCCGCCGCGGCACGGCGTTCTGGCTGCTCAACCCCGACGGCGCGGTGCTGCTGCGCCGCCGCCCCGAGAGCGGATTGCTGGGCGGCATGATCGAGGTGCCGTCGGGCGACTGGCTGGAGCGGCCGGCCCAGAGCCTGGCCGCCGCGTCGGTCCAGGCGCCGTTTGCTGCGTCCTGGCGGCTGCTGCCGGGGCTGGTCCGCCATACCTTCACCCATTTTCACCTGGAACTTCAGGTCGCGGCGGCTCGACTCGGCGCCGGGGATTGCGACGGCTGGAAGCGGGCCGACGGCATCTGGGTGCCGGTCGACCGGCTGTCGGAGCACGCCGTTCCCACGGTGATGCGCAAGGTGGTACGGCATGCGCTGGGCAGCATTGGAGTTCCCGAATGATCCTCATCCGAAGCCTGGCCGCGGCCGTTCTCCTGCTGCTGGCCGGCGCCGCCGCACGGGCGGACCAGCAGCCGGTCGACCTTGAACTGGTGATGGCCGTGGACGCGTCGGGCAGCATCACGACGGGCGCGCTGGAGTTCCAGCTGCGCGGCCACGCCGCCGCCTTCCGAAGCGCCGAGGTGGCGGAGTCCCTGACCGTCGGCGGCACCCGGTCGGTCGCCGTCACGCTGGTGCAGTGGGCGGGTCCCAACACGCTGGAGACCGTGGTGCCCTGGACGCGCGTCGCCGACGCCGCCGACGCCAAGGGCTTCGCCGACCGCATCGGCGCGGCGACGCGACCTCCCCTGGACGGCAGCACCGCGATGGGCAGCGCCATCGACCGGGCCGCCGGCCTGTTCGACGGCAACGGCTTCGACGCGCCGCGCCGCGTCATCGACATCTCCAGCAACGGATTCAGCAACAGCGGCGTGGACGTCGAGGGTGCCCGCGACCGCGCCGTGGCTCGGGGCGTCACCATCAACGCCCTCGCGATCCTGGACGAGTACGACTGGCTGGAGGAGTACTACGCGGAGAGCGTCATCGGCGGTCCGTTCTCCTTCGTCCGCACCGCCGAGAACCGCGACAGCTTCGCCGACGCCATCCTCCGCAAGCTGGTGGAGGAGATCGCGGGCGGGGACGGGGTGCCGGAACGGCGGCGGCTGGCGGCGCGCTGATCAACCGGCCCACCCGCCGGGGGAGATCACCGCGCACCTTGGGCGTCGCTCGCCAGCACCGTCTCCTCCGTCCGCTTCGGCTTGGGGTCGGTAGGCGTCCGGCCGGGCGGGATCAGGCCGTCGCGCTGGCGCAACAGGTTGTGGATCGCGGTCGCCGCGACCGCCGCCTGGCCCATGGAGACGGAGATCTGGTTCAGCCCCTCCACCACGTCGCCCACGGCATAGAAGCCGGGGACGGAGGTTTGACAGTGGCTGTCCACGACCAGGCGGCCCTGGTTGTTCATCTCGGCGCCGAGCTGGCCGGCCAGCGTCGAGCGGGCCAGCGTGCCGAGGGCTGAATAGAGCGTGTCGAAGGCAAGCTCCGTGCCGCTCTTCAGGATCACCTTGGTGATCCGGCCGGCCTCCTCGGTCACCCGCTCCACCTGCTCCTCGACGATCGCGATGCCCAGGTCCGACAGCTTGGCCCGATCGTCGGCCGTCAGGTTCATCGGCGTGCCCAGCGTCAGCAGGGTCAGGTCCGACGTGTAGCCTCGGATGAACAGCACCTCGCCCAGGGCGTCGCGGCCGTGGCCGATCACCGCCACCTTGCGGTCGATCACCTCGTAGGCGTCGCAGATCGGGCAGACGCGGATCAGGCCGCGCTGGACCGTGTCGAACAGGTTGGGCAGGCGGGGCTGGTCGTCGATCACGCCGGTGGCGAGGATGACGGTCTCGGCGTCAAGCTCGGTGCCGTCGGCGGTGGTGGCCCGGAAGCCGTGCTCGCCCAGGCGGCGCAGCGAGGCGATCGAGCCGGTCTCGATGCGGGTCCCGTACTGCCGGGCCTGGCACCGCATCCGCTCCAAAAGCTCGATGCCGTTGATGCCCTCCATGAAGCCGGCATGGTTATGGGAGGTCGGGATCCAGGCGCAGCGGCTTTTGTCCTCGTCCACCACCAGGATGCTGCGCCTGAAACGCACGAGGTAGATGGCGGCCGTCAGTCCGCCGGGTCCGCCGCCGACGATCAGACAATCGAGCATGCCGGTCATGGTTCTTTCGACTCCAACGCTATGGCTGAAGCCATCAACGGGACTCGGTGCCGGCCGTTCCCGGTTAGTTTGGGTGGGGTGACGCGCGGTTCCGGGGCCGCGCGTCACCCAACAGGCCGGGATCAGCCGGCCAGCCTGGCCTTCAGCTCGCGCCGCCGCCGGTGCAGGACCGGCTCGGTGTAGCCGTTGGGCTGCTCGCGGCCCTTCAGGACGAGGTCGAGGGCGGCCTGGAAGGCGATGCTGCCGTCGAAGTCGTCGGCCATCGGACGGTAGTCCGGGTCGCCGGCGTTCTGCCGGTCGACCACCGCGGCCATCCGCCTCATCGTCTCGATCACCTGTTCTTCCGAGCAGATGCCGTGGCGCAGCCAGTTGGCGATATGCTGGCTGGAGATGCGGAGAGTCGCGCGGTCCTCCATCAGCCCGACATTGTTGATGTCGGGCACCTTGGAGCAGCCGACGCCCTGGTCGATCCAGCGGACCACGTAGCCCAGGATGCCCTGCGCGTTGTTGTCCAGCTCCTGCTGGATCGCCTCGGGCGTCCAGTTCGGCCGCTCGACCAGCGGGATGGTCAGGATGTCGTCCACCGTGGCCCGCTTCTTACCGGCAAGCTCGGCCTGGCGGGCGGCCACGTCGACCTTGTGGTAGTGCAGCGCATGGAGCGTCGCGGCGGTGGGCGAGGGGACCCAGGCGGTGTTGGCGCCGGCCTGCGGGTGGCCGATCTTGGTCGCCAGCATCTCGGCCATGCGGTCGGGCATCGCCCACATGCCCTTGCCGATCTGGGCCTTGCCCTTCAGCCCGGCGGCAAGGCCGGTATCGACGTTCCAGTCCTCGTAGGCCTTGATCCAGTTGGCGCCCTTCATGTCGCCCTTGCGCAGCACGGCGCCGGCTTCCATGCAGGTATGGATCTCGTCGCCGGTGCGGTCCAGGAACCCGGTGTTGATGAAGGCGACGCGGTGCTTGGCGGCGCGGATGCACTCCTTGAGGTTCACCGTGGTGCGGCGCTCCTCGTCCATGATGCCCATCTTGACCGTGTACTTGGGCAGGCCCAGCGCGTCCTCGACCCGGCCGAACAGCTCGTCGGCGAAGGCCACTTCCTCGGGGCCGTGCATCTTGGGCTTCACGATGTATAGCGAGCCGGCGCGGCTGTTGCGGAGGTCCCCTTCGCCCTTCTTCAGGTCGTGCATCGCGATCAGTGTCGTGAAGACCGCGTCCAGGATGCCTTCCGGCGCCTCGCCGCCGTCCTTGAGCTTGACCGCGTCGATGGTCATCAGGTGGCCGACGTTGCGCACCAGCATCAGGCTGCGGCCGGGCAGGGTCAGGGTGCCGCCGTCGGGCTTGGTATAGGTGCGGTCCGGGTTCAGCCGGCGCTCGATCCGCTTGCCGCCCTTCTCCAGGGTGGCGGTGAGCTTGCCGGTCATCAGGCCGAGCCAGTTGCGGTAGACGGTGACCTTGTCCTCCGCATCGACCGCGGCGACAGAGTCCTCGCAGTCCATGATGGTGGTCAGCGCGGATTCCGCCACGACGTCGGCGATGCCGGCCGGGTCGTCCTTGCCGATGAAGTGCGAGCGGTCGAACCGGATCTCCAGGTGCAGGCCGTGGTTGGCCAGCAGCACGGCCGACGGGGACTCCGCGTCGCCCTGGTATCCCGCGAACCGCGCAGGGTCCTTCAGGCCGGTGGTGCGGCCGCCCTTGAGCGTGACGGCCAGCTTGCCGCCCTCGACGGCGTAGCCGGCGGCGTCGGCGTGGGAGCCGTCGGTCAGCGGGGCCGCCTCGTCCAACACCTGGCGCGCGAAGGCGATCACCTTGGCGCCGCGATGCGGATCATAGCCGCCGACCGGCGTCTTCTCGTCGTCGGAAGGGATGGCGTCGGTGCCGTACAGCGCGTCGTACAGGCTGCCCCAGCGGGCGTTCGCCGCGTTCAGCGCGTAGCGGGCGTTCATGACCGGGACGACCAGCTGCGGGCCGGCGATCGTCGAGATCTCCGGGTCGACGTCGGCGGTCGCGGCGGAGAAATCCTCGCCCTCGGGCAGCAGGTAGCCGATCTCGCGCAGGAAGGCCTTGTATTCCTCCAGGTCGATCGGACGGCCGCGGTGCTCGCCGTACCAGGCGTCGATCCTGGCCTGCAGCTCGTCGCGCCTGGCCAGAAGCGCGCGGTTCCGGGGAGTCAGGTCGTGCAGGATGGAGTCCAGTGCGGTCCACAGCTGGCTGGGCTCCACACCGGTTCCGGGCAGCGCTTCCTTCTCGATGAATTCGTGAAGCTCGGCGGCGACCTGAAGTCCGCCGATCTGGATCCATTCACTCAAAACCCCATCCTCCTGTATTTCGTTCGTAATCATGTCAACCCGTCCGGCACGCCGCCGGAGCGCATGCCCCGTATATAGTCAGGTCAAGCGTGTTTGTGCACCGCATCAACGTCAGAGTCAAAAATGCCGTCGGCATGGCTGCCGTTCCGCGGGTTGCGGCGGAGGTTGCGGCGCGGGCCGGCCGGGGTCTATAGCTGCCGGCGCGGGAGACCGGCGTTGCAAGTCCGGAACCGCTGCCCCACATCAACGCCACCGCCGCAGCTCCCCGGAGCCGGATCCCGGGGCTGCAACGCTCGAAATCACCATGGAGACGAGAGACCATGCGGCAATTCCCTTCCTCGCGGGTCCTGATGCTCGCTTCCGCCCTGTTGCTGGCCGTGGCGGCCGGCATGCCCCGCGCCGCGGACGCGGCCGACGCCGGGGGGCTGGTCAACGCGCTGACGTCGCAGCTCGGCGTCAGCAAGCCCCAGGCGGAGGGGGGTGCCGGCGCGCTGTTCAACCTCGCCAAGCAGCGGATGAACCCGGACCAGTTCGGGCAGGTCGAGAACCAGGTGCCCGGCATCGGCGGGCTGATGGGCGCCGCGCCCGGCGGGGCGAATAGCGGCGGATCGGATGGCGGCGGCTTGGCCGGCATGGCGTCCGGCGCGCTCGGCGGCATGGGAGGCGGGAGCGGCGGCGGCCTCGGTGCCCTGGCCCCGCTGGCAGGCTCCTTCTCGTCCCTCGGCCTGTCGCCGGACATGGCGACCAAATTCCTGCCGGTGGTCCTGGAATATCTCAACTCCAGCGGCGGGGGCGGTGCCGCCGGACTGCTCAAGGGCGCGCTGACGGGCTGACGGGCGCAGGCCGGCGCAGGGGCGCGCGATCACATGCTTGCGGTCCTCGCGCACGAACTGGTGCCGGCCTCGGCGCTTCCGGACGCGTTCCGCGCCCTGCTGGACCACGGGCGATCCATGACCGCCGTGCTGACCGACCATTGGCGGGCCGACATCGTCGCCGAGGTCGCCAGTCACGACATGGCCGGCGAACTGGCGGCGCTGGTCCGGCGGGTCGTCCTGATGACGGAGCCCGGCCGCCTGCCGGTCGAGATCGCCGAGATCCGGGTGGAGCCCGGCGCGCTGGACGGCGCGCTCCTGCGAAGGCTCGCCGGGACTTCGGTTCCGTTCGGCAAGTCGCTTCAGCGGGAGGGGATCGCTTTCGCCACCGAGCCGGTCGCGTTCTTCAGGGTGACCGCGGCCGGAGCCCTGGCCGAGGCCGGGCGGGTGGAGGAGGGCACCGTCCTGTTCGGGCGGAAGGCCAGGCTGCTCGGCGGTGACGGCCGGCTGCTTGCCGAGACCGTGGAGATATTGCCGCGGGCCTGAGCCGCGCTCAGCCGAGGGCTCCGATCAGGCGGGCGACCTCCGCGGCGCGCGCCCGCCACAGCGCCGAGCCCGTCTCCATCTCCTCGCGGGCCGAACCGGCCTGCGCCATGACGACCGTCTTGCCCGCCGGAAACCGGGCGGCCAGGGCGGGCGACGCCGTTATGATCAGGTCGGCCCGGCGGGCCAGCTCGCTTTCCAGCTGCTCCAGCGGGCAGTGGGCGGCCCCGTCGTGCCGAGCGAAATCGGTGTCGCAGTGATAGACCACGGCATGCTCGTCCAGTTCGCCGACCGCGTCTATCGCCGTCGGGCGCGACGTCAGCAGGATCGGCCGGCGCAGGCCCAGCGCCGCCATGGCGGTGCGGATCTGGTGGCCCAGCAACTGCTGGTTGGCCGCCCTCGCGGCGGGGTCGGTCGGGAAGGGCAGCGTCAGCGGCGCCAGGATCCTGTCCGGCCGGTAGCCGTCCGCGGGCGACGCGCCCTTCAGGCGGGGGCAGGTGGGGCAGCAGCCGACGGTCGGTGAATTGACCCAGACCACCTTGCGTCCGGCGCCGAGATGGCGGACCAGATGATAGGTGCCGCTCGACGGCCAACCCCAGTTTTCCCCGAAGACGACAAGATCTATGCTCATGTCGCTGTGCTCCCAGTGAGTGCTATACTTGTCCTGTCCCGATTGCACGGATCGTGCCGTTCGGCCTAATACGGGAGGGGCATGGATTCCGCGGGCGGCAGGCGGTTCTGATTCGCGATTCGCAATTCAGATTGCTTGAGGGGTCCGGCTCTTTCACAATTTTCTGCCGGGCGTGCGAATTGCCATCCGGAATGCGACGCGGCCGACCGTCCCGGAGCGGGAACGGGGCCGGGACATGCGTGTTCCTGCCCAGCCGGTCCCGAGACATGTATCCTGCATTGCCATGCGAACCTGCGCCGGCAACCTTAGATATCAGTACTTTCCCTTGGACGAGCTTTTCATGTCATTCAGCCAGGCAGCCGCCTTCTCCATCGTCATCGGCATGGTCGTCCTGTTCATCTGGGACAGGATCCGCTACGACGTGGTGGCGCTCGGCGCCTTGCTGGCCGCCGTGGCCTGCGGGATCGTCCCGGTCGACAAGGCGTTCAGCGGATTCAGCGACGACATCGTGATCATCGTGGCGTCGGCCCTGGTGGTCAGCGCCGCGGTCGGCCGGTCCGGCATCGTCGAACTGATGATCCAGCCCTTCGTCGGGCACATGAAGACCACCAATTCCCAGGTCGCGATCCTGGTGTCGATCGTGACGGTGCTGTCCGGCTTCATGAAGAACATCGGCGCGCTGGCGATCTTCATGCCGATCGCCTTCCAGATCTCGCGGCGGACCGGCAAGCCGGCGTCGCGCCTGCTGATGCCGCTGTCGTTCGGGTCGCTGCTGGGCGGCGTCGCGACCCTGGTCGGGACATCGCCCAACATCATCGTGTCGCGCATGCGCGAGGACATCGTGGGCGAGCCGTTCCGCATGTTCGACTTCGCCCCGGTCGGCGCCGGACTCGCCGCGGCCGGCGTGGTCTTCCTGGTGTTCGGCTGGCGCCTGCTGCCGCGCAAGCGCGGGCGGGGGCCCAGCGACCAGATGTTCTCGATCGAGAACTACACCACGGAGGTGCGCCTCACGCCCGGCTCGCCGCTGGTCGGCAAGACCGTCTTCGACCTGGAAAGCATGGCGGAGGCCGACATCACGGTCGCCGGCATCATCCGCGAGGGGTACCGGCGCTACGTTCCGTCCGGCACCTGGACGCTGTTCGCCGACGACCTCCTGGTCCTGGAAGGCGAGACCCACGCGCTGGAGAAGCTCGTGAAGGACGCCAAGCTGGAACTGATCGGGATGAAAAAGGACGGCAAGGTCGCGTCGGCCCGGCGCGGCGAGGTCGGCATGGTCGAGGCGGTGGTCACCCAGGGCTCCCAGATGATCGGCCGGTCGGCCGAACAGCTCAGCCTGCGCGAACGGTTCGGCGTCAACCTGGTCGCGGTCAGCCGGCGCGGCCGGCAGATCAGCCAGCGCCTGCGCCGGGTCCGCTTCCAGCAGGGCGACCTGCTGGTGCTCCAGGGCGCCAAGGACGCGATGCCGGAAACGCTGGCGGCGCTGGGCTGCCTGCCGCTCGCCGAGCGGAACCTGCAGCTCGGCCGCAAGCGCCACGCCTATCTGCCGATCTCGGTGCTGGCGGTCGCCATGGTGCTGGTGGCGATCCAGGCGGTGAGCGTCACCATCGCCTTCTTCGGGGCGGCGGTCGTGCTGCTGCTGACCCGCGTCCTGAGCCCCCAGGAAGCCTACGAGGTGGTCGACTGGCCGATCCTGATCCTGCTGGGGGCGCTGATCCCGGTCAGCGACGCGCTGCGGACGACAGGCGGCACCGACCTGATCGCCGGCTGGCTGTCGGGCGCCGCCGCGGCGCTGCCGCCCCTGGGCGCTCTCGCGCTGATCCTGACGGTCGCGATGGCGGTGACGCCGTTCCTCAACAACGCCGCGACGGTCCTGGTGATGGCGCCGATCGGGGCGGGCCTGGCGCAGCGGCTGGGGCTCAACCCCGATCCGTTCCTGATGGCGGTGGCGGTCGGCGCCGCGTGCGATTTCCTCACCCCGATCGGCCACCAGTGCAACACGCTGGTGATGGGGCCGGGGGGATACCGGTTCGGGGATTACTGGCGGCTGGGCCTGCCGCTGTCGGTGCTGGTCGTCGTGCTCGGCACGTTCCTGATCAGCGTCTTCTGGCCGATGTGAGGACCGGGACCCGTCCGGAAATGAAAACGGCCCCGGGAGCGCGGCTATGCCGCCGGACGCGACTTCCGTCACGCCGGCGCCAGTGCCGGACCCCCAGGGCCGCCTCCGCTTCCTTGATCGACCCGTTTTCCCGGTCGCGGGTCCTGGTCAGACCCGCTTCAGGTTGACGGCCGAGGTCTTCCCCTTGCGGGGGTCGTTCTCGAGATCGAAGCTGACGGTGTCACCGTCGTTGAGGCCGCTCATGCCAGAGCGCTCGACGGCGGAGATGTGAACGAAGACGTCGGGCCCACCCTGATCGGGCTGGATGAAGCCATACCCTTTCGTGGCATTGAACCATTTGACGGTACCAGTCGGCATTTTCTTGGTCTCCCTGACCGTATTATCAACCCTCCCAACCCTGTCTCGCCTTACGGCCTGTTGCAAGCCGCAAATGTCACGATCGGCGCGCGCGACAGTGGTATATCTTCTCACCAATCTTTTTTGCATCTCCTCCGTGCAAGCGTGACCTTCCGTCTCGCCAAATGTTCTGTCAGGACGAAGGATCGCGAGGTGCCGATCCGGAACACTCATCCGAAGCACCAGGGAAAGATCAGATGACAGGACATCGTCCGCTGCGAGAGGGTGTGTACGACACATCCAATGGAACCGGTGCCCGCAGGGGGGCCATCTCCGAAACGGTCGCGGTCCAGCCCGGCCTCTATCGCAGGATTTCATGGGGCGCAGTGCTCGGCGGCACGCTGATGGTGGTGGCGGTCCAGTTGCTGCTCAGCATGCTGGGCCTGGGACTGGGCCTGACCACGATCGATCCGGCGCAGGGAGGGGCGGGAACCCCGGAAGCGACCACCATGGGCACCACCGCGGCGGTCTGGTGGGCCGTCAGCTACCTGGTGGCGCTGATCGTCGGCGGCTACGTCGCCGCCCGGCTGGCGGGCGCGTTCGAGAAGACCGACGGCGTGCTTCACGGCCTGCTGACCTGGGCGCTGGCCCTGGTGGTCAGCTTCTGGCTCCTGACCTCCGCGATCGGCAGCGTCATCGGCGGCGCCTTCAACGCGGTCGGCAACGCCGTCTCGGGCATCTCCAGCACGGTGGCCGACGCGGTTCCGCAGGTGGCCGACGCGAGCGGCCTGTCCGCCGAGCAGATCCAGCAGCGGGTCCAGAACCTGATGCGGCCGGCCGACCAGACCGGCCAGAGCCCGGAGGCGGCCCAGAACGAACTGGTTTCGCTGGTTCCGCGCATCGTCGGCGGCGGCCAGGAGGCCGAGCAGGCCGAGCAACGGGCGATCCAGATCGTCAGCCAACAGGCCGGCATCAGCGAGGATGAGGCGCGTACCCGCGTCGACCAGCTTCGCCAGCAGGCCGAGCAGACCGCCCAGCAGGCGGAGCAGACGGCCCGGCAAGCGGCGGACACCACCGCCAACGCGCTCAGCCAGGCATCGCTCTGGGGCTTCGGCGCCCTGCTGCTGGGGGCGATCGCCGCCGCCATCGGCGGTGCTTCGGGTACCCGCCGCCGCGACGACCTGACCGCGGCGTAACGGTTCCGGGTCGGGACAGGGGGGACCGGCCGGCTTTTTCCGGCCGGTTCCTTTGTATTAACCCTTTTTCGCCAGGATGCGGGCTCCCGTTGCCGTCACCGGTTCGAAGGCCCGCATCATGTCCTCCACCCTCTGGATGCTCGTCTGCCTGTATCTGATCATCGCTGCCGTTTCTGTGATGGAAACCGGCTTCGCGGCGAGCCGCCCCGGCCGCGGCGCCTCTTTCGCCATATGCGCCGTCGCCCTGCTCCATGGACTGGGATGGCCCCTGCGCATGGCCCTCGGGGCCCGCCGCCCCTGAGCGATCGAATCAGTTAGTTAACTCATAATTAACTATAGCTCGCCACCCTGGGCGCTCCTGGCGCTTGATTTCGGGTGGGAGATGGATGCGATCGATCTGAGGGCCTGGCATTCCGCCGCGGCCCCGAAACCACAGCAGAAGCTTGCCCAATACCTTTACCTCTTCGTGGCGCCTTCGGCGGCCGCGGGGCTTGGGCTGTTCACGTCGCGGCCGATTCGCGCCGGCTCCAGCGTCCTGACGGTCACCGACCCCGACTATCTGGCACGGGCGATGAGCCGCCGCGAGATCACCAGGGCCGGCTACAGCCACGCCGACATATTCCAGGTCGGCTCCGACCTGTTCATCCCGCCCTACGGCGGCCCGGACGACTTCACCAACCACAGCTGCGAGCCCAATTGCGGCCTCAGGGTCCGGCCCGACGGCTTCTCCATGGTCGCCCTGTACGACATCGAGGCCAACGAGGAACTGACCTACGACTACTCCACCCATCAGGAGCATCCGGACGAGGACATGGCCTGCGCCTGCGGGTCGCGGACCTGCCGCGGCGTGGTCCGCAGCTTCTCGACCCTGCCGGCCGCCCTGCGGAAGCGCTACCTGGATCTCGGCATCGTCGCGGACTTCGCCGCCGCCGCGGTCCGCCATGATGCGGCGCTGGCCCTGCCGTTCTAGGCCGGAACAGCGGGAACGGGAATGTCCAAGCCCCCGACGCCGGTGTCGTCCCTCCTGAGGCGGTACATCGGGGTTCCCCCCTGCGTCGTCGAACTGGCCGTCCTGGGAGCCTTGGCTTCGGGCGGCATCCTGGTCCTGACCACCAGCAGCGCCGCGCTCTTCCTGGCCAAGGAAGGCAGCGACGCCATGCCGGTCTTCTACATCCTGCTGGCCGTGGTCTCGATCCCGCTGGCCTCGACCGTCTCGGCGGTGCTGTCGCGCTGGCTGACGCTCCAGGTTTCCGCCGCGCTGTGCCTCGCCTCCGCCCTCACGGGCGTGGCGCTCTGGGCGACGGTCGCGGCGGAGATCCCGGGCGCCACCCACGCCGCCTACATCGCGGCCTATAGCCTGGAGATCCTCTACGACACGCTGTTCTGGCTGCTCGCGTCGGAGTACCTGACGACGCTCGACATGAAGCGGCACGCGGCGCAGCTTGCCATGGCCTTCGGCGCCGGCGGCGTCGGCGGCGGCCTGATCGCCTCCGCGCTGTCCCAGTTCGTCGCGACCCAGGCGCTGCTGCTGGTAGCGTCGGCCCTGTTCGGGCTGGCCCTCCTGCAATGCCTGCGCATCGGGCGGCGACTCGAACGGCTGGGCGACGGGGAGGACGACGAGGACGAGGGCGGGATGCTGGACGCCCTGCGGTCCCTGGCCGGCACGGTCGCCGGGTTCCCGCTGATCGCCGCGATCGGCGTCGGCATCCTGCTGATGTCGACCTTGTTCTGCCTCCAGGACTATCTGGCGATGGTGGTCTACGCCGAAGCCTACGAGGACGAGGACGCGCTGGCCGGCTTCCTGGCACTCGTCTATTCCGCCCAGCAGGCGGCGGAGCTTGTTATCCTGGCGCTGTTCGGGCGGCTCGTCCTGGAGAGGGGAAGCCCGCTGCTGCGCAACCTGATCTTCCCGGTGACCACCCTGCTGAGCCTGGCGGGGCTCTTCCTGTTCTGGGGCCTGCCCGCCGCCGTCGTCATGCACATGAACGCCAACGCGGTGTCGAACGCGATCTTCGAGCCGGTCAAGACATTGAACTATGCCGCGATCCCCTATCGGGTGCTGGGGCAGGTCCGCATCCTGGTGGAGGGGGCCGTCTACCCCGCCGGCATAGCCCTGTCCGGCATCGGTCTGCTGTGGCTGCAGGGCTGGGCGGATCCGCGCACCGTCCTGCTGGTGACCATCGTCCTCGCGGCGCTGTTCGCCGCCGTCTGCGCTTCCATCGGCCTGGGCTTCCTGCCCAGCCTGCTGAAGAGCCTGCGAGGGCGTTCGGCCGGCCCGCTCGATTCCAGGCGGCGCGCGGGGATGCACCGGTTCTCCCGGTCCGACATCCTGGCGCTGCATGCCCATCCCGATCCCCAGGTCCGGCGCCACGCCGAGGAACTGGCCAGGAAGTTCGCTCCCGACCTGGTTCTCGGCGGCGGGGCAGGACTGCCCGCCCAGGCGCCGGCGTCATGGGGTGCCGTCGTCGCGATAGACTCCCTGCGCACCATCCAGGGGCTGGCGCGCATGCTGGAACAGGGATCGGCCGAGGCCCGGCAGAACGCGGCGGAGGCGCTGGGCCGGTGCGGCGACGCCGCCATCCCGGAAATCCTGCCGCGGCTGGTCTCCCGCCGACCCGAGGTCGCCAACGCCGCCGTGCTGGCGCTGGGCGCCATCGGGACGCGCCGCGCCCGGCGCATCCTGCGGGACCATCTGGCGCCGCTCTACCGGCAGGCCCACCACAATCTCCACGGCTTGGCCGCGGTGGCCGGGCTGTTCGACCCGTCGCAATCGATGGTCGACGTGATGGCGGCCGCCATCCGCGCGAGCAATCGGCGCATCATCTGGCGGGTCCTGATGGTCAAGGCGGCGCTGGGCAACAAGCGGGACATCAGGTTGCTCTACAGCCTGGCCCACTCCTCGGACGCCCGGGTCCGGGCGGATGCCATCGAGGCGCTGTCCAGCCTGCCGACCGGCCGGTTCATCCGCCCGGTGCTGGCCCTGCTGGAGGCCGGAGCGGACGACGCGCCGCCCGCCGCGGGCGGTCCGCAGGCGTCCCGGTCGCCGACCCAGGCGGCCGGCGCGGTGATGAAGGCGGCGTCGGCCGACCGCTGGACGCGCCTGCTGGCCGCCCGCCTGCTCGACGAGACCGCGGTCCCCGCCGCCGGAGAAAACGCCATGCTCGACCTGATCCTGTTCCTCAAGACGCTTCCCCTGTTCCAGGCGCTGACCCTGGAGGAGGTGGGCTTCCTGGCGGAGCGGGCGGAAACCGCGACCCCTACCGCGGGAACGTCCCTGTTCGAGGCCGGCGAGCCGATCCGCTGTCTCTCGGTGATCCGCGCCGGCACCGCCGAACTGCGGATCGACGGGGTGCCGGTGGATCGCATCGGCGCCGGAGCCGCGTTCGGCGAGACCGCGTTCCTGGAAGGCGCGAGCCACCCCTTGAGCGGCGTCGCCGTGACGGACATGGTCGTGCTGCGGTTCCACCGCGCGCTGATCGCCGACCTGGTCGCCGAACACCCCATGGCGCTGCCGCCGCTCCTCGCCGACTGGCAGCGCCGGCTCGCCCGCCTCTACGGCCGGCTGGCCGAGCAGACCGCGGCCGGTCCGGGCAGGACCGGCGCCAGGCTGCAGCTGATCCACAGGACCGATGTCCAAGCCGCCGTCACAGCCACCGCCGCAGCCACCGTCACCGCCACCGCCACCGATGTCCATGCCGCCGCCAGGCAGGGGAGCCCCGACGAATGCGCCTGATCCACCGTGTCATCCTCATCCTGTCGGCAGCGGCGCTCGCGATGCTGGTGGGCAACGCCCTGGTCGTCCACCTGATCGTCGGCAAGGAGTTCAGGTCGATCGAAAGCTCCCTGGCGGAGCGTAACGCCGACCGCGCGGTCGATGCCGTTTCGGACAACCTGGCCCACCTGCGCGGCTCGGCCCTGGACTGGGCCACCTGGGACAGCAGCTACGCATTCATGCAGGGCGAGGGCGTCCGGGAGTTCGTCGCGCAGAACCTGGTGCCGCAGAGCTTCCAGGGCATCCGGATCAACCTGATGTATTTCGTCCGGTTCGACGGCACGGTGGCCTGGGGGGACATCCGCGACCTCGCGACGGGCGAGGCCGTGGACTTGCCGGAAATGTCCAAGGAGCTGCTGACGCCGGCCCAGCTCGCCCTGTTCTCCACCGGGGAGGGGGACGTGGCCGCCACCCCGTCGGGCATCCTGATGACCTCCAGGGGGCCGATGCTGGTCGTCAGCGCGCCGATCCTGCGGGCCGACGGCACGGGGCCGGCGGCCGGCTTACTGCTGCTGGGACGCTTCCTGGATGCCGGCCTGGTGGACCGGCTCGGCCGGCAGGTCCATGCCCGTTTCACCCTCGATCCGATCGACGCCGCCGGCGTCAAGGTCTCCGGCGATGCCTCGGCCGGCCCGGCGGCGCCGGCGGTCCAGGAACCGACCGGGGAGCTGCAGCGGGACCGGAGGGCGGAGGCGCCGCGGAACCGGGAGGTCACGGTCGGGGAGGATCACCTGACGGTCCGCACGGTCCTCAACGACATCGCGGGCAAGCCCGCCCTGGCTCTGGAGACCAGTTACGCCCGCACCATCAGCGAGGCGGGCAGCAGCATGGTCAACTACGTGATCGCGCTGATGGCCGCCGTGCTGGCGCTCGCCGGCCTGGCGATCCTGCTGATGCTGAACCGGACGGTCGTCAAGCCGGTCGCCCGCCTGATGCGGCGCGTCCTGGAGGCGCGCGGCTGCACCGCCCCGGAGTCCGCCGCGTCGGCCAGGCTTTCCGCCGCCGGGGGAACGCCCGACGAGATCGTGATCCTGGAGAACGAGTTCGAGCGCACGATCCAGCAGCTCGACGAGACCCAGAAGCGGCTGGTCGAGCAGAGCTTCTATACCGGCATGGCGGAGCTCGTCGGCGGCATGACCCACAATGTCCGCAACGCGCTGACCCCGATCTCGATCAAGCTGTGGCATATCGGGCGGGCGCTCGACATGGCGCATCTCGACAGGATGGAGGCCGCCGTCGGGCGGGTCGAGGCGGCGACCGCCGACCGGCAGGACTGCGCGCTGGCGGTGACGTACCTGAAGGCCTGCATGGAGCATCTGCGTACCAGCCACTCGACGATCGAGACCGACATCGGCGTGATCGGCGACCAAGCGACCCAGATCGAGCAGATCTTCTATGACCATGAGCGTTTCAGCCGGGCAAAACGTCAGGTTGAGACAATCGACATCTCCCGCGTGGTCGACGAGGCCTCGAAACTGTTGCAGAATGGCGAGAAGATCAGGATTGCGGTGGCACCCGAAGTGGCGAAATTGCCGGCGGTTCGCGGCCATCACGTCGTCCTGACCCAGGTGTTCGGCAACCTGATCGTGAATGCCGAGGAGTCGATCCTGGCGTCCGGCCACGGCACGGGGACGATCTCGATCGATGGCGAACTGGTGAGGCGCGACGGCGTGGACATGGTGGAACTGCACGTTTCCGACGATGGGCAAGGTATTCCGGAGGACAAGCTGGACCGGATCTTCGAGCGCGGCTACAGCACCCGCCGGGTTCACAGCGGCGGCATCGGGCTGCACTGGTGCGCGAACAGCCTGGCGGGAATGGGCGGCGGCATCTGGGCGGTCAGCGACGGCGTCGGCCGGGGCGCGCGGATGGTGGTCCGGCTCCCGGCCAGGAAGAAGGTCTTCAATTTCGACAGCCTGAAAGAGACGGCATGAGACCGACCGAGCCCTTTCGCGTCCTGGTGGCGGATGACGAGCCCATGCTGCTCGACAGCTACCGCTATGTCATCGACGACCTGGCGCCGAGGCGCGACCGCGTCACCGAGATCGGGGAACAGCTTTTCGGCCGGTCGGAAGACCCCGCGAACCTGGAGGTGGAGCTGGTCTGCGTACGCCAGGGCGAGCCGGCGGTCGCCCAGGTCGTCGAGGGGCTGCGGACCGGCCGGCCGTTCGGCGCGGCGTTCCTGGACGTGCGGATGCCGCCCGGCATGTCCGGGCTGGAGGCGGCCAAGCGCATCCGGGAACTGGACGGCCTGATCAGCATCGTGATCGTCAGCGGCTTCACCGGGGTGGACGCGCGCGAGATCACCCGCGACATCCCGCCGGCCGACCGCCTGTTCTTCCTGGCCAAGCCGTTCCAGGCCCGCGAACTCCAGCAATATGTCCTGTCCTTCTCCGCCCGGCACGAGAGCGACCGGAAGATCCTGGAGGCGGAGGCCGCGCGAAGCCGGAGCCTGCACCAGTATTGCGGCTGAGGGTACGGCGGATCGGATATCCGGCCGGCCCGGACTCCTGGTTAACCGCTCGGAAATGCATTCCCGCTAGGCTGCGGCGGAAAGCCGCTCAGTCCTGCCAAGGGTTTACAGTCCCATGCGCCGTCCCGCCGCCGCCGTCGCCCTCCTGCTCGCCCTAGGCGCCTGCCAGGCCGTTCCGCCCAGGCCGGAGGCGACGCTTACCCCCCCTCCGGCTCCCGTCGCGGCACCGCGGTTCGAGGCCGTCCCCGGGAAATGGGTCGCGGCCAAGGCGGCCAACCTGCGCGCCGGGCCCGGCACGGATTTCCAGATCATCGGCGGTGTGCGGCCGGGCGACCCGCTCGACGTGCTGGGCCGGGCGCCCGGGACCGAATGGCTCGCGGTGCGGCAGGGGAATTCACAGGCATTCATCCATACGCGGCTGACCCACCAGACCGACGAGCCCCCGCCGGTGACCCAGCGGGTCGTCGTCGCGACGCCGGCCCCGATCCGTCAGGTCGCCCCGGCCGCGCCCGTGGCTGTCCCGGCACCGTCCGGCACGCCGGCAACCGTTCCGGTCGCCACGCCCGCCGCCCCGGCCGGTTCGGTCGCCCTGGTCGGTTCGCAGACCCGGACCGGGGCGGCGTCGAGGGGCGTCGGCGGATGGGTGGCGACCGGCGATCCCGTCCCGCTCAGGCCGATCGCCCGCTGACCGAGCGAAGCGCCGCCCGCCGCTTCGGCGCCGGCAGGGTGACGGTCACCGTCGTGCCGCGTCCCGGTTCGCTGGACAGGTCGAGCCGGCCGCCGTGCAGTTCCGCCAGCATCTTGGCCAGCGGCAAGCCGAGCCCGGTGCCCTGGTGGCGCCGCGACATCGAGTCGTCCAGCTGGCGGAAGGGCTCCAGGGCGATCCGGATATCCTCCGGCCGCATGCCGACCCCGGTATCCCGCACGCTGATCTCCAGCCCTCCCTCCGCCGGGAGGCGGACGGCGACATCGACGCGTCCCCCGGTCGGGGTGAACTTCACGGCGTTGGACAGCAGGTTGAGGATGATCTGGCGCAGCCGCACCTTGTCGGCGGTGATCTCGACCGGGTGCGGGGGCAGGTTGGTCTCCAGCGCCACGCGGCCCTGGTCCGCCTCGCTCGCCATCAGTCCGGCGCACGACTTAACCAGGGCGGAGACATCGACGGTTTCCGGGTGTAGCTCCATGCGCCCGGCTTCGACCTTCGACAGGTCGAGCACGTCGCCGATCACCTCCAGCAGGTGCGAGCCGGAGGTGTTGATGGCGGCGGCGTATTCCTTCTGCTTGGGCGTCAGCGGCCCGAAGAACTCGCGCAGCAGCATGTCGGAGAAGCCGATGATCGCATTCAGCGGCGTTCGCAGCTCGTGGCTCATGTTCGCCAGGAAGTGGCTCTTGACCCGGCTCGCCGCTTCCGCCTCGGCGCAGGCGTCGAGCGCCCGCTGTTCCGCAAGGCGCCGCGCGGTCACGTCGGTGTGGGTTCCGACCATGCGGCGCGCGGCGCCTTGGGCGTTGCGCGTCACGACCCTGCCGCGCGCCAGGATCCAGTGCCAGCTGCCGTCCTTCGCCCGCATCCGGTGCTCCACCTCGTAGACGGCGCTGCGGCCCAGGCGGCATTCGGCCAGGGCCTGCATCACCTCCGGCAGGTCGTCGGGATGGACCAGGCTCTCCCACGCACCCGTCCTGGGCGCGATCTCGTCCGGCCGGTAGCCCAGCATGGTAGCCCAACGCGCGCTGAAATGGGCCTCGCCGGTTTCGATGTTCCAGTCCCACAGCCCGTCGCGGGCCGCGTCCAGCGCCAGCGCCAGCCGCTCCTCGCTGGAGGCCAGATGCTCGGCGAACTGCCGGGCGCGCGACAGGACGAGGGCGAGCAGCAGCCCCATGATCAGCCCGACCACCAGGAGAGGGGGAAGGAACCAGTTCAGGAAGTCGCGTCCCGGGGTAGGCGGAATCCAGCTCAGCGTCGCCAGCGCGTTCCCCACGGGCGACCGCAAGGGTGCGGTCAGCGAGCCCGCTTTCTCCGCTTCGGGCGGCAGGAGCGCGAAGTCATGGACATGGGCGGTCTGGCCGATTTGGGCGAGGAACCTGTCGTCCATCCGGCGCAGGATGGCCAGCGTGCCGAGCGGCGGCGGTTCGGCGAAGTCGGTGCTGTCCATTTCCGGCGTGAAGCGCGAGACCGCCGCGACATGGAGGGAGCCGCCGAGATCAAGAACTCCCGTCGCCACCACGGGCTCCGTCGGCCCGGACGCCATGGCCTCGCGGATCATCCGGCGGAGGTCCGGATCGGCGCCGATCTCCTGGCCGCCCTCCGCCCCGCCCCCGAACCGGTCGTCGGTACGGCTGTAGATCTGCGCGCCGCCCTCGTTGAACACGAAGACCGCGGCCGCGCCGTGCTGGTCGATCAGGTAGCCGCCGAAGTCGCTGTCGGCGTAGTCTGCGTCGAACTCTATGAAGAGGCGGGTGATCGGCTCGTCCCACCAGGTATAGTCCTTGGCCAGCACCGCGAGCGCGGCCTTCTCCTCGGCCAGCGCATGCTCGACCATGCGCCTCGACTCGGCCGCGGCCTGCTTGTCTTGCCAGGACGCCGAGATGCTCGCCAGCCCGAAGATGGTCGCGGCGCCCACGGCGAACATGAAGACGACAGGTATTACCAGACGCCGAACGAGCGGTGAGCCCGGAAGCACCATCATCCAGCTTCCTCCAGAGAACACTATCGTCTCTTGTTCGACATTATTAAGGCCTTGCCGCCCTGATCAACAGTCTAAAGGTTCTCCTGCATCTGAGAAAGGTTATAGCGGGGGCGCCGGTGCAATCAAAACGTGGTACAGACAGGTCATTCCTGAAGTTGCCTTTCCCGCAAAGGTGACGTTTACGTTTGCGTCAACCGGGTCGTGGGCTTTGACCATCCGGAATGGGTTCCGCCCTCTTGTTCGCCGACATTCGTCAGGGGCGTCTCAGTCATCCTCCTCCATCACCTGCGCATGGGCGAGCAACGCCACCAGGCCCACTCCGCCGACGACGTTACCCAGCAGCGTCGGCAGCAGGAACCCGATCGCGTATTCGCCCCAGCCTACCGCTCCGGCGAAGGCGGCGTAGGCCACTTCGACCGATCCGGCGATGATGTGGGAAAGCTGCCCGAGGGCTACCAGATAGGTCAGCCCGATGATCACGAAGGGCTTCGCCGATCCGGCCAGGGGCAGCAGCCAGACCAGCAGGGCGATGATCCAGCCGGCGAAGATGGCCTTGGCGAAGGTGACGGCGGGACTCGGTTCCGCGGCATGGATGCCGAGTTCCAGGAACTGCTCCTTGGCTTCGGGCGAGAAGACCCCGGTCCCTTCGACGCAGAAGGCGAACAGCAGGGTGCCGAGGATGTTGGCCATGAAGACGATCGCCCAGAGCCTCAGCACGTCTCGCAGTCCGACCCAGCTCCGCTCGTACAGGAGGGGGAGGATGACGGTCAGCGTATTCTCCGTGAACAGCTGCTGCCGGCCCAGGATGACGATCAGGAAGCCGAAGCTGTAGCCGAAGCTGCTGATCAGGGGCCGCCACGGCTCGTCCGGCAGCCCCGCGCGGAGCAGCCCGTCGCCGACCATGGAGAAGCCCATGGAAAGCCCGGCCGCCAATGCCGACCACATCAGCGAGGAAGTCGGGCGGCGCAGCTCCTCCTCCCCCTCCTTCCGCACCGCCTCGTGGACGATGAGGGTGCGGGGGGCGGAAATATTGTCGACGTTCTCCTTCTCGCGCGAGGCGAGCCGCGAGGAGGGGACGTGCCGGGTATCTGCCATGGATGGGGTCCGATTCAACGAGTGACCCAGCCATAACGGATCGGAACGGCATTCGGCGGCCTGAAGGCCGGATGTCCCGGGACGATATGCCGGCGTCAGTCCGCGTCGGCGGTCTCCCCGGCGAGGGTCGGCCGGTAGAGGGATTGCGGCACCATGGGAATCGGCGAGCGTAGGGGCAGGGCCGGACGTGCGGCGGCGCCGGCGATGCCGCCCGGGACCGGGGCGCGCATCCGCGACGCCAGCTCGGCCAACTCGGGCTCGGGCGCGACTTCCGCCGGGATCAGGAACAGGCCGAGGCGGCGGGCCGCCAGCCCGGCGCTCCGGCCGCTTGACCAGCTCGTCAGGATCGGGCTGAGCACCAGGCCGGCGATGATCGGCGACATCCACCAGAACAGGACGGGACCGACCAGCAGGGCCGTCGAGGCCAGGACGAGGCCCAGGATCACATGCCCGGCGTGGCGCTGGAACGCCTCCGCCAGCCCGACGCCGCGATCGCCCCGCGGCTGGGCGTCCCAGGCGACGATGCGCCCGGCGAGGGTCGAGACGACGAAGCGCGTGTAATAGGCCATGTGGACCGGCGCCTGGAGCGTCGAGAACACCTGTTCCAGAAACGCGCTGGCCAGCAGGCGCGGGGCGCCGCCGAAGCCGGCCCGCGCCCTGGCGTCGGCCAGGACCGCCGCCAGGCTCAGCAGCTTGGGCAGGAACAGCAGCGCCAGGGTCAGGGCGAACATGGCGGCCGCCGCGGCCCCGGGGTTGAACAGGCCGGAGGTCAGCAGGCCGTAGCCGCCGCGCTCCTCCCCCAGGATGAGCTGGCCGGCCGACAGCACCAGGAAGGCGAACCAGACCGGGGCCGAGACGTAGCACATGATCCCCATCAGGAGATGCAGCCGCCCCGGCCAGCGGACGCCATGGGCCGGCAGGAAGCGCATGTGCTGGAGGTTGCCCTGCGCCCAGCGGCGGTCGCGCCCGGCATAGTCGATGGTGTTGGCGGGGATCTCCTCCCAGGTGCCGCCGAGCAGGGGAAGCACCCAGGTCTCCCACGGGCCGCGCCGCATCAGGCAGGCCTCGACCACGTCGTGGCACAGGATCTCGCCGCCCAGCGGGGCCTTGCCGGGCAGCACCGGCAGGTCGCAATGGTCCATGAAGGCCCTGACCCGGACGATCGCGTTGTGGCCCCAGTAATTGGCGTCCTCCTGCTGCCAGAAGTTCAGCCCCAGGACCGACAGCGGCGTGTAGAGGTTGGCCGCGAACTGGTGGATGCGCGCGAACAGCGTTTCCCGGTTCACCGGGTGGGACACGGTCTGGATCAGGCCGATGCGCGGATTGTCCTCCATCAGCCGGATCATGCGGCGGATCGTGTCGCCGCCCATCAGGCTGTCGGCGTCCAGAACCACCATGAAGTCGTACATATGGCCCCAGTTGGTGCAGAAATCGGCGAGGTTGCCGGCCTTCCTGCCGCCGTTGTCCTGGCGGCGGCGGTAGAAGACCGCCGGCAGCCCCGGTTTCCCGGCGAACTCCGCCAGCAGGGCGTCGTAGGCGCGCTCCTCCGCGCGCCAGATCGCCTCGTCCCGGGTGTCGCTCAGCACGAACAGGTCGATCCGCCCGACCGCGCCGGTCCGTTCCAGCGAGCGGGCCATGACGGCGACGGCGGCGAACACCGCCGCGACGTCCTCGTTGTAGATCGGGAGCACCACCGCGGTCCTGCCCTTGGGCGGCACCGTCACGTCGATGCCGACGGCAGCCCGCTCCAGCGGCGGGAAGGCCCGCCTGCCCAGGCAGTGCAGGACGAAGCCCAGCACCACCTGCCACCCGTTCAGCGCCAGCCAGCCCAGGTTGAGCGTGAACAGGATCACCAGTATCCAGTCCAGGCCGGTCCGGGGTCCGCCCATCGCTTCGGCCGCCAGCACCGCCGACAGCAGGGTCAGGAAAATCGCCGGGCCCAGAAACAAAGCCCTGCGCACGGCAAGGGGCAGGCGCGCGGAAGTCTCGGCCGAAGGATCGAGCGTCATGGAACAGGTGGCCTTCCGGGAAGTTATTGCTGGGCACGGCGCCCATGAACGGGGCCGGGGACAGGGCTTATCGATGAACCACCGCGCCGACGGTTTTATTCTGCGGAAACGGTCCTTTTCACGCCGGTCGTTCTTGTTCGGATCCGCCGGCGCGGCGGGTGCCCTTCTGGCCGGCGCCGGGACCGGCATGGCGGCTGAAACCGGCGGCGCGGGAGCCGGCGCGGATCAGGGTTTCGGGTTCGACCAGGTCAGGCGCATGGCAGTCGAGCGGGCGACACGGCCCTACGTACCGCCGGACGAGACCATGCCGGCGGTGCTGCGCGACATGACCTACGACCAGTACCGCGCGATCCGCTTCCGGCCGTCCGAAGCCCTTTGGGCCGATCGGGACGGTTTCAAGGCGCAGTTCTTCCATCGGGGCTTCCTTTATCGGCGGCAGGTCCGGGTCAGCGTCGTCGAGGGCGCCGCCGCGACGCCGGTGGACTACCGTCCGGACATGTTCGACCTGGGCGGTCTCGACGTCCCGGAACTGCCGGAGCTGGGGTTCGCCGGATTGCGGCTGCACCATCCCGCCGGCGGCGGCTCCACCGGCGACGAGTTCGCGGTGTTCCTTGGCGCGTCCTATTTCCGGCTGATCGCCCGGGGGCAGGAATACGGGCTGTCCGGCCGGGGCGTCGCGGTCAATACCGGCGGCTCCGAGCCGGAGGAGTTTCCCGATTTCACGGAGTTCTGGATCGAGCGCCCCGGGGCGGGGGCGGAGGAGATCACCGTGCTGGCGCTGCTCGACGGGCCGAGCATGGCCGGCGCCTTCCGGTTCCGGCTGCGGCCCGGCGACACCACCGCGGCGCGGGTCGACGCCTCCCTCGTCCTGCGCCGGCCGGTCGGCCGGCTCGGCCTGGCGCCGCTGACCAGCATGTTCCTCCACGGCGAGTACGGTCCGCGCGGTTTCGACGATTTCCGGCCGGAAATGCACGACAGCGACGGGTTGCTGATGCGGGACGGAGCGGGAGAGTGGAGCTGGCGCCCACTGGTCAACGGCCGGCCGGCGCCGCTCGCCACCGGCTATGCCATGGCCAGCCCGGGGGGCTTCGCGCTGATGCAGCGGGACCGCGATTTCGCCAGCTACCTGGACGTCCAAGCGATGCACGAGCGCCGGCCCAGCTTCTGGGTCGAGCCGCGGGGCGACTGGGGGCGCGGCGTTCTCGAACTTTATGAATTCCCGTCCCTGGAGGAGTACAACGACAACATCGTGGCCTACTGGGTGCCCGGATGGGCGCCGGAACCGGGCCGGCCGCTGGATTTCGGGTATGATCTGACCGTGATGGGCGGGGGGACCGGCCTGCATCCGCTGGGCCGGGTAACGGGCACGCGCATCGGCTCGGCCGAGCGGCTGCGGCCGACCGTGCCGCCCTCGCCGGAACGCCGGTTCTTCGTGGTGGATTTCGAGGGGGACGTGCTGCCCGGTCACGGTTCCGGCCTCACCGCCGACGTCACCGCTTCCGCCGGCGCGGTCGTCGAGCCGGTAGTCGAACATGTTCCGCAGACCGGCGGCTGGCGCCTGTATTTCGAGTACCGGCCGGGAAGTGGCGGGCCGGCCGAACTGGCGGCGCGGCTGATGCGGGGCGATCGGGTCATGACGGAGACATGGCGCTTCACCTGGTGACGTCCAGTCTCCCGGCGGCCAGTCGCTCCGCGGCCGCCGCCAGGCAGGCGGAGATTCGGCGCGCCACGTCGGGGCTGGTGCAGACATAGGTCGGGCTGGGATGCGGCATGGCGAGGCACGGGATGTTCCGGGCTTCCAGCAGGTCACGCGCGGCCTCGGCTTTCCGCCCGGCGGTGACGGCCAGTTCCAGCCGCGGCAGCAGGTCCAGGAACCCCGGCAGGTGGAGCACCCCCTCGGCGACCTGGGCCCGGGTCGGGTTGCGGTTGGGCGTGCCCGGAACCTGGATCAGCCACGGCACGATGTTCCAGATCACCGTTTCGGCACGGGCGATGCCGGCCTGGTCCAGGAACCGGAACAGGTTCGCCGCCGTCCCCGTGGGGTTGTCGCGCGACACGAACCCGGTGGTCAGCATCCTGGGTCCCGGCGTTTCCAGCAGGATCAGCAGCCGCGCCGTCACGCCGCCGTCGAGCGGATCGACCAGGGGAACAGGGCTGCCCATGCGGGCGGCGAGATCTCGCGCGTAACGGGTCAGTGGGCGTACATGGGTGCCCTCCGCCAGCGCCGCGCGCCGGGCCAGTTCGCCCGGATCGCGCAGTGCCTTGGGACGCGACGCTTGAGGCAGGACTCTGTTCGGATTGGCAGTCGAATCAGTCAATTTCGAATTTTATTTTAATTGATCGCAGGCATTCCGTAGTAGCGGACAGAATTTGACTCTCATTCCACAAAAGGAAACATAGTATCCGTGTTTAAATTTGGGTAGTCCGGATGAGCAAAACTTCTCACCTATTGGCGAATGTCCTGTTTGGATCTGCCAACCATCCTCCGTTCCCACTGATGCGAGCTCAACGTCGACGCTCCCGCGTTTGACGAAATTCCGGAGGATCTATGAGCGAGATGCCTGCACGCCGTCTCGGCGTTGCAATCGTTGGTTTGGGTGGGGCCGTCGCAACGACGGTCGCAGCCGGGCTGGAAATGATCCGCCGCGGCGCCGTCGACCTGTCGGGACTGCCGCTGGCCGATGCCCCCCACGCCGGACTGGCGCCTTACCAGAACATCAGCTTGGCCGGCTGGGATCTCTATCCGGACGATCTCGCCTCCGCCGTCAGGCAGCACGGCGTCCTGGGGCCGGCCGAACTGGATCTGGTCCGGACCGAACTGGAGGCGGTGCGGCCCTGGCCCGCCGTCGGCAACGTCAAGTTCTGCCGCAACGTCGCCGGCCGCGAGGGGGCGAACCTGACCTCAATGCGCGACCAGGTGGCCAGCCTGAAGGACGACCTGAACCGCTTCAAGGCGGACAGCGGCGTCGACAGCCTGGTGGTTGTCCACCTTGCCTCGACCGAGCGGCTGGTCGATACCACGCTGCCGCAGTTCGCGACGCCGGAAGCGTTCGAGATGGCCCTCGACGCCGACGATCCGGAGATCGGGCCGGCGATGCTCTATGCCTACGCCGCGATCACCGGCGGCATCCCGTACGGCAACTTCACCCCCAGCGTCTCGGCCGACATTCCGGCGCTGAAGGAACTGGCGCGGCGGCACGGCGTGCCGATCGCCGGCAAGGACGGCAAGACCGGGCAGACCCTGGTCAAGACCGTGATCGCGCCGGCGCTGCGCGGGCGCTCGCTGAAGGTGGACGGCTGGTACTCCACCAACATCCTGGGCAACCGGGACGGGCTGGCGCTGGACGATCCCAATTCGCTGGCGTCCAAGCTGGACACCAAGGGGTCGGTGCTCGACAGCATCCTCGGCTACAAGGTCGAGAACCACAAGGTGTTCATCCACTACTATCCGCCGCGCGGCGACGACAAGGAGGCTTGGGACAATATCGACCTGACCGGCTTCCTAGGCCACCGCATGCAGATGAAGATCAACTTCCTGTGCAAGGATTCGATCCTGGCCGCCCCGCTGGTGATCGAGATCGCCCGCTGCCTGGATCTGGCGAAGCAGCGCGGGCAGGGTGGCGTTCTGGAGGAGCTGGGCGTCTTCTTCAAGGCGCCGCTGATGGTCAACGGGGCCGAGCCGGAGCATGCCTGGCCCGAGCAGGAGCGTCGGTTCCGGGCCTGGCTCGACGGGGAGGGCGGTCGCGGAACCCCCGGCGAGCGCAGCGAGCAGTCCCTGAAGGCGGCCGCGGCGAGCCTTGCCGATGTCCGTTGACCGGGCCCTGATCCCGCTGCTGCGGGAAGTCAACGACCTGAAGCGCGTGCGGGCCGCCGGCATCGACGGAACGCTGGCCGCGTGCGCCTTCCGGCGCGCCTGGGCCCGGCTGGTGGCGGGGGATTCCCCCGTCACCGTTGCCCTGCGGGAAACCGCCCTGGCGGTGGCCGCCGCCCGGCTCGGCGGCATCGACCACGCCATGCTGATCCGCGCCGGGCTCGACGACGATGCCGCGACAGGCGTCCTGCGGAACGGCTTCGACGCCGTGGCCGGCCCGATCGACCCGATCCTGGCCGCCGCCCTGCGCCACCATCTGGGCGACCATGAACCCGCCCCCGCGGAGCCGCCGGCCTTCGTCCACGACCTGGAGCGCCAGCCGCGCGCGGGCGCCACCCGGCCGGGCCATCCGCGGCTGGTGCTGGAGCCGCCGGAAAGCCATGCCGACCACTGCTTCGTCACGGCCGTCTCGGCGGTGCTGGTCAGCCCGGCCTACGACGCCGATCCGACGGCGCCGTTCATCGCCGGCCTGTGCCACCATTTCCACAACGCCATCCTGCCCGACAGCGGCTTCGCGGGGGAGATGCTGCTGGGCGACCACCTGGACCCCGTCGTCAGGACCCTGACCTACGAGATCATCGCGACCTTGCCCGAGCATCTGGCCCACGCCTGCGAACAGGCGCGCAAGCTCCTGCCGCACGCGGAAACGCCCGAGGCCAAGGCGTTCCACACGGCCGACGTGATCGACCGCATCCTGCAGATGGACCACTACGCGCGGGTCGCCGGCTTCGAGCTGCGCCACGCGGTCGAGGAAATGGAACTGGTCCATGCCGGTCCGCTCCAGGACTTCCAGACCGGCATGCTGCGCGGCGTCGGGCTGATGCGGTGACGGAAGGTCTGCGACTGCTGAGCCCGACAACCGGCCGGCCGCTGCGCGCCGATGGTTCGGGCTGCCTCACCGACGGGACGGAGCGCTGGCCCGTGGTGGCCGGCATCCCGTTCCTGCGCACCGGCCGCGAGGGTTTGCGCGACGCGGCGCTGGCGGCGATCGACTGCGGCGACGGGCGCGCCGCCCTGGCGCTTCTGCTGCGCGACCAGGACGACTGGGCCCGCATCCCGCCTCCGTCGGTGGAGGAGGCCGGCCGGATCGCCGACGCGATCGGGCGCATGACCCTGCGCGAGGCCATGGCGGCGCTCAATTTCGGGCCGGTGACGCACTACTTCGCCCACCGCTGGTCGGCCCCGACCTTCCTGTCCGCCCTGGGGCTGCTGGAGGCGCGCTGGACCGACCCACCGCTGGTTCTGGAGATCGCCTGCGGCATCGGGCAGATCCTGCGCGACCTGGACCGGCGCGGAACGGCCGTGGCCGGGATCGACGTGGTCTTCGCAAAACTGTGGCTGGCCAAGGCCTTCCTGCTTCCCGACGCCCCGCTGGTCTGCGCCGACGTCACGTCCGGCATCCCGCTGGAGCTGCCGGAAGGATCCTCGATCCTGTGCCACGACGCCTTCTATTTCATGCCGGAGCAGGAACGGATCGCCGGCCACCTGATGCGGGCCGCCGGGGCCTCGGGATCGGTGCTGATCGGGCACGCCCACAATGTCCGGTTCGAGCACGGCATCGCCGGCCGTCCGCGGACGCCGGAGGAGTACGAGGCCCTGTTCCCCGGCTGCCTGCTGTACGACGACGCCGAACTGGCCCGAAGCCCGGCGCCCGCCCGCACGGCGGAGGAGTTGGCGACAGTCGAGGCGGTCTCGCTCGCCTGGAGTTCCCGGCCGGTCCCGCTCCGGCCGATCGACCTTCGCTCGCCGCTTCCCGGCGCGAGGCTCCGGCTCAATCCGCTGCTGGAGCGCGACGGGAGCCGGCTGCGGCCGGCCTGGCCCACGCCCGCCTTCGCCCGCGAATACGCGGCAGCCACATACCTGGAGGCCGATGTGCCGCCCGAAGACCTGCCGAAAGGCGTCGCCGGAAGCGATCCCCGAACTGCGGACCTGGCCCGGCGCCGCATCCTGCTCGACCTGCCGGAGCGCTGGTGATGGCGGGAGGGAAGCTTGGCTGGGCGGTGGTCGGGTGCGGCTGGGTGGCCCGCGACTATGTCATCCCGGCGATCCACGCGGCGTGGAACGGCCAAGTCGTCGCGCTGTGCGACCGCGACCCGTCAGGGCTCGGCGGCCTCGGCACCTCGGACCTGGCGGCGGTGCTGTCCGACCCCGCCGTCCAGGCCGTTTATGTCGCGACGCCGAACGACCAGCACATGCCGGTGGTCGCGGCCTGCGCCGCCGCCGGCAAGCATGTCCTGTGCGAGAAGCCGATGGCGACCCATTCGGCAGACGCGGAGATCATGGTCGCCGCCTGCCGGGAGGCAGGCGTGACCCTCGGCATCGCCTACGACCAGCGTTTCCACGCCGCGCATGTCCGCCTCCGCGAGCTGGTGGCGGAAGGGGCGCTGGGCACGGTGACCCAGGCCCGCATCTTCTACGCCTGCTGGCTGCCGCCGGACTGGAGCCCCACGGACCGGGGTTTCGGCGACCGTCGCACCGACAACTGGCGGGCGGACCCGCGGCGGGCGGGGGGCGGCGCCCTGTGGGACCTGGCGCCCCACGGCATCGACCTGCTGGAGGTGCTGCTCGGCAGCTCCTGGACGGAGCTCCGGGCGCTGGTCCAGCGGCGGGTCCATGACTATCCCGTGGACGACGGAGCCGTGCTGACCGGCCTGTTCCAGGACGGGACGCTGGGCACCATCCAGGTCGCCTACAACTGCCCCGACGCCTATCCCCGGCGGACGCTGGAACTGGTCGGGACGCGGGCGATGGCGGTCGCCGCCGACACCATGGGCCAGACGCCCGGCGGCACCCTTGCCCTGATCGACGCCAGGACCGGCGCGCGTTCCGAAGTGGCTGTTCCCGGCGCCGAGCGCAGTCCCTTCCTGAACCAGATCGAGGCGTTCGGCGACGCCGTCCTGGCCGGCCGGCCCTTTCCCTATCCCTCCGAGCGCGACCTGCGCCTCTTCACCCTGATGGAGCGATCATGCCGCTGACCCAGTATGCCTGCTCCCACTGCGGGTTCTGGCAACCCTGGTTCGCCGGGCAGGACCCGATCGGCTGCCCGGTCTGCATGGACGTGCGGAACGCCCTGCCGCCCGACGGCTGGGACTTCCGCACGGTCGCGGACCTGACCGGTAATGTCACCACCCACTGGGCCGAGGCGATGCCCGGCATCGTCGGCTTCTCCTGCGAGCCGGCCTTCGGGCTGGGCTCGACCGGATGGCTGCTGCTCCGCGAGGAGGGCAACATCGCCTTCGAGGGCGCGCCGTTCTACACGCCGGAGGCGCTGGACGAGATCGAGCGGCTGGGTGGGATCGGCATCCTGGCCGGCTCCCATCCCCACGGGTTCGGCGCGCTGTGGCAGCTGGCCGAGCGGTTCGATCCGACCGTGGTGATCCACCGCGACGGGCTGCGCTACACCAAGGCGTTCCGGGTGTCCTGGCCGGCCGACGACGTCCACGCGCTGGCCCCCGGCTTGACCATGATGGCCACCCAGGGCCACTACGAGGGCCATGCCGTGCTGCACGACGCGCCCGGCCGGGCGCTGTTCTGCGGCGACTGCCTGAAGGTGGACCTGGACGGCGAAGGCCGGCCCGTGGCGCTGAGCTGCCACAAGGGCTTCCATTACCAGATCCCGCTGAGCCATGACGAAGTGCGCCGCTACCGTGCCGTCTTCGCGGAGCTGGACTTCGACCATGTCTTCACCCCGTTCGAGCACGCCGCCGGGGTCACCCGAGCCCACGCGCTGGGCCTGTTCGACCGCCTGCTGGCGGGCGCGCCCAGCACCCGCCCGTTTCCGCTGGAGAGCCTCGCATGAGCCTGCAACCCGTCATCAAGGCCTATACGGAGAACCTGCCGCCGGGCGAACTGGAGCATTTCCGGGTGGACGGGCTGGACCGCATCGGCGTGCCGGTCGTGTTCGCCTGTCACCGCCAACGCGACGGGTCCCAGTTCGACAGCTTCGGCTATGGTGCCAGCTTCGACCAGGCGCTGGTCGGCGTGCTGGGCGAGCTGGCCGAGAACGTCCAGGCCGACACCGTGCTTCGGCGGGCCGAACGGGTGCGCGGCAGCTACGGCGACCTCGTGGCGGCCCGCGGGGAGCGCGGCGTCTGCGACCCGCTGACCCTTTGCCTGCCCGCCGGCTCCGACTATGCCCCGGACAGGCCGCTGACCTGGGTGGCGGCACGGCGCTTCCCTTCGGGCGAGCCGGTGCTGGTTCCCTACGAGTTCGCGGCCTGCTACCGGTCGCAGCTCGACGGCATCGAACCCCTGGCGACGCCGATCACCAACGGGCTGGGGGCCGGGGACTGCTTCGAGCGGGCGCTGGTCCACGGGCTCCTGGAACTGCTGCAGCGCGACGGCAACTGCACCGGCTTCCGCGCCATGGACCAGGGCCGCGTGCTCGACCTGTCCGGAGTCAAGGATCCCGACACGCTGCGGCTCCTGGCGCACCTGGACCGGCTGGGCATCGACGTGATCGCCAAGCTGGCCGCGACGGATTTCGGGCTGGTCAACCTCTATGTCGTGGGCTCGGACCGCGATGGCCGCTCGACCGTGCCGATCATGCAGACCGCCTGCGGCGAGGCCTGCGACCTGGACCGCGAGCGGGCGCTGAACAAGGCTCTGCTGGAGTTCTGCTCCAGCCGGTCGCGCAAGGCCATGTCCCACGGGCCGCTGGACCTCGTCGAGCGGATCGCTCCCGCGGGTTACCTGGACCGCTATCGCGCCCGCCACGTGGCAGGCGCCGAGGAGCCGCGCGCGGTCGAGGCCATGGCCGCCTGGTGCGGCCTGCCGGCCGGCGAGCTGCGCGGGATGCTGGAGGACACCGTGCTGTCCCGGCGGACGGTGGAGAGCTTCGCCGACCTGCCGTCCTCGCCCGCCGACACCCCGGCCGACCGGCTGGGACGGATCTCCTCCCTCCTGGCGGAGGCGGGGTTCGACATCCTCTACCTGGACCTGTCGCCGCCCGACGGCGCGATTTCCGCCGTCAAGGCGATCGTCCCGGGCCTGGAATGCGAGACCATGAGCTACCACCGCATCGGCGAGCGCGGCCTCCGCCGCCTGATGGAGCGGGGCAGCCCGCTCGCCGGCATCGGGACCCCGCCGGAGAGGGCCGCCGCCGTTCCGCTTCCCCACGAGGCGGTCGAGCGGCTGGGCGGCCCCGGCTGGCTCGATGTCGCCGGCATCGATCGGATCGTCGGCGGGCTTTACCCGCTCTACCGCGAGCCGGAAAGCCACGCCGTCCGCTTCGCGCTCGACTCCGCGAAAACCTGAAAAGAACAAAGCCGAGAGGCCCGGAAATGCCCCTGCGTTTCGCCTACAACACCAACGGCGCCGCCAACCACCGGCTGGACGACGCGCTCTCCCTGATCGCCGACAGCGGCTATGACGGGGTGGCGCTGACCCTGGATCACCATCATTTCGACCCCTTCGGCCCCGACCTGGAGGGCAGGGCGGAGGCGCTGGCCTCCCGGCTGCGCGGCCTGGGCCTCGGCCTCGTGATCGAGACGGGGGCGCGCTACCTGCTCGACCCGCGCGTCAAGCACGAGCCGACGCTGCTGAACCCGTCTCCGGAAGGCCGTGCCCGGCGCGTCGATTTCCTCTCCCGCTGCGTCCGCATCGCGGCGGTCTGCCAAGCCGAGGCCGTCTCCTTCTGGGCCGGCGTGCGGCAGCCGGGCGTCGATCCCGCGACCGCCTGGGGCTGGCTGGTCGAGGGCGTCGCCCAGGTCGCCGAGGCCGCCGCCGCCGACGGCGTCACCGCGGCGCTGGAGCCGGAGCCGGGCATGCTGGTCGAGACCGTGGACGACTACGGGAGGCTCAAGGCCGACCTGGCGGAGCGCACCTCGGCGCCGCTGCGCCTCGCGCTCGACACGGGCCACCTGCTGGTCACGGGGGAACGCGATCCCGCCGCCGCCGTGGGGGAATTCGCCGGCGATCTCGGCACCGTCGCGATCGAGGACATGCGCCGGGGCGTCCACGAGCATCTTCCCTTCGGCCAGGGCGACATGGACATCCCGGCGGTGCTGGCGGCCCTGGACGCGGTCGGGTTCGACCGGCTGGTCTGCGTCGAGCTGTCGCGGGAGAGCCACCGCGCCCACCTCGCCGTTCCCGAAAGCCTCGCGTGGCTGAAATCGCGGCTCCCGGCCGCGTCCGGCCAGCCCCACAGGAGGAGCGCCTGAGCCATGCGGATCTGCTTCATCAGCCGGCGCTTCTTCCCCGCGATCTCGGGCATGAGCGTCTATGCCGCCAACCTGCTGCGCGAACTGGTGGCCGGCGGCCACGACGTCGTGATGATCTCCCAGTACCGCAACGACCCGGCGGGCTCTGCCGTCTATGGCGGCGGTCCGCCGCCCGAGGTGCCCGGCGTCAGGGTGATCGGCCTGGAGTCGTTGGGCGAGCAGGAGGTCGGCCAGGGCCGGCCGGCCGACTTCGAGGCGGACCTGGAGGCGATGGTCGCCGCCGCCCTGGCCGAGCATGCCGTCAGGCCGTTCGACCTGGTCCACGCCCAGTACGGCTATCCCTGCGGCTTGGCGGCGCTGGAGGTCAGCCGGCGGCTGGGCATTCCCAACGTCGTCTCGATCCAGGGGGGAGACGGCCACTGGGTCGGCACCTGCTGCGCCACCCACAAGCAGGCCATGCTGGCGGTCCTCAACCATGCCGGTGCCCTGATCATCGGCAGCCGGAGCTTCGCCGAGGAGGTCCGCGACCACCACGGCACCGATCTGGACCGTTTCGTCATCGTGCCCGGCGCCACCGACACGGAACGCTTCCATCCCCGCGCCGACCGCGACATCGGCGAGCTGCAGGACGCGCCGGTGCTGCTGTACCACGGCCGCGTCGATCGCCGGAAAGGCGTGATGGAGCTGCTCGACGCCTTTGCGCTGCTGCGCCGGGCCAGGCCCGCGCTGCGGCTGATCGTCTCCGGCATCGGGCCGGACCTGGAGGCGGTGCGGGAGCGGGCATCCCACGCGGAGTTCGCGGGGGCCGTGACCCTGACCGGCCATGCCGACTATTTCGCCGCCGCCGGGCTCTACCGCCGGGGCGACGTCTTCGTCTCGCCGACATATTCCGAGGGCTTTTCCAACACCATCCTGGAAGCCATGGCGAGCGGCCTGCCGATCGTCTCGACCAATGCCGTCGGCGTGGTCGATTGCCTGACCGACGGCTCCAACGCCCTGCTGGTGGAGCCGCGCGACGTGGACGGACTGGCGTCCGCCATCGGCCGGATGCTCGACGACGGGGCCCTGCGCCGGCGGCTGGCCCACCAGGCGCTGGAGGAGGTTCGCAGCCTCTATTCCTGGCACGCGATCGGCCGCCGCATCCAGGAGATCTATGCGCAGCTCGGGGGAACGAAGCCCGACACCTCCTGGACCGGCACCTACGACCCGGCCTCGGTAACGCGGGAGACCGCCGATCCGACCTGCCGATTCCGGGCGGCTCCCCACTTGCTTTAGACCTGTCCAGACCAGAGGAGGCGCTTCAAGTGCCGTCACGCACAGCGCTGTTCATCTCCCCCCATCTCGACGACGTCGCCTTCTCCTGCGCCGGGACCTTGGCCGTGCTGAAGGCGGCGGGCTGGCGCACCGTGCTGGCCACCGTCTTCACCCGGTCGGTCCCAGACCCGAGCGGGTTCGCGCTCGCCTGCCAGACCGACAAGGGCCTGCCGCCCGAGCTGGACTACATGGCGGTCCGGCGGGAGGAGGACGCCGCGTTCGGGCGGACGCTGGGAGTGGACGAGGTCCACTGGCTCGACCTGCCCGAAGCGCCGCACCGGGGCTACGGCTCGGCCGTCGAGCTCTTCTCCGGCATCCGACCGGGGGACGAGGTCTGGCGGGAAGCCGCGGCCCGGATCGGCGCGCTCGCCGGCCGGATCGAGCCGGACCTGATATTCGGCTGCCAGGCGATCGGCAACCATGTGGACCACCGGCAGACCGTCCGAGCGCTGGTCGAGCTGGGAAGGCCCGTCGCCTGGTACCGGGATCTTCCCTACGTGATCCGCGCGCCGGAGGAGGCGCCGCCGCCCGGATTGCCCGGCGGATTGCTGCCCCTGGCGGTTCCGGTCGGCGACCACCTGCCGGCCAAGATCGCCGGGGCCTGCCGCTACGCCACCCAACTCCCGTTCCAGTTCGGCGGGGCGGAGCGGGTCGGTCCGGCACTCACCTCCTTCGCCGCCGACGAGGCGGGCAGGGCCGGCCGGACCGGGCATGTCGAGCGATTCCTGATCGACGCAGCAGCACTCGAAGCGGTCAGTTCTGCATGACGCCGGCGCCGGGGCCGGCCGATTGCGCCGCCGCCGACCGGCGCCGCAGCCAGACGGTCAGATAGGTCCCCAGGCAGCCCCCGGCGCACATGAACAGGATATAGACGGAGTTCTCGGCGTACTGCACGACCACGGCGGCGCTCAGCATATGCCAGACGAAAGCCAGCATCGCGGCCATTTCCGCCTGCATCGAGACAATATAGTAGGTGTAGCGGGCGTAGAGGAAATCCAGCGCGAACGCGGACAGGAACACGGCGGCGGCGATCGTCGGGCTGATGTCGAACATGGCTGAGGGCTTTGCGAAGGGTGTTGTCCTGGAGACTTCCTGCCGGTTATCTCGTATTAAGGTTAACTCTTTGTAAATCGCGGGATCGTGATCTGTCGCCGGATCGCGGGTTGGGGTTGACAATCCACCCCCGGAGCCCGATCACCGAACCATGAGAATACTGCTGCTGGAAGGCGACCTCATCCTGGCCGAAGCCGTCGCCGAGGCCCTGCGCGGGGCCGGATACGACCCGATCGGACCCGTCACCGAGGTGGACGACGCCATCGCGCTGGCGGAACAGTTCCGCCCCGATCTGGCGCTGATCAACATCGACCTCCCGGCCGGACGCGGGCTGGGCGTCGTCGTCGCCCGGACGATCGCCCGCAACTGGAACATCAAGTCCCTGTTCACCGCTGGCGACAAGGAGATCGCGCGGCGCAACCGCGATGTCGCCTTCGGATATCTCGCCGGTCCCGCGACCGTGAACGAGCTGGTCGAGTGCATCGAGGCGATCCGGCTGATCCGCAAGGGCGAGTTCCCGATGCGGATCCCCAAGCGGCTCTCCCCGTTCCTCTGACCGTCCCGGTGCGGCCGGCCGCCGTGATGCTGCATCGCAGCAAAGGCGTCCTTTTGTCACAATCCGGATGAGCCGGCATGGGCATATCGTGTTTGCTGCAATGCAGCATAACGCGAGGTATCCGATGCTCGTCACGCTCTCGATGGTGTTTTGCCTGATCGCCGATCCGACACAGTGCCGGACGGTCACTCCCTTGATCCCCGACGACCAGTATCTCACTATGTCCAACTGCCCGATCGCGGGACAGACGGAGGGCGCCCGGTGGGTGGACGAGCATCCGAACTACCGCATGACCCGGGTCCGCTGCCGGATGGGCAACAAGCCGAAGGAACAGAGCATCTGATCCCGCCGAAACATTCCCGCCGGCGGAGCGCGCCGGCGGGGATGTTTCGGATCAGGTCGTCACATTGATGCTGATCGCGGCGGTCGTGCCGGTCGAGATGCTGCCCGAAAGCAGGTTCAGGCTGACGGTCGTCGTCATGCCCGGAGTCCCGTTGTCATAGGACGTGCCGATCACCGATGCCGACTTGCCCTCGCTGGTCAATGCCATGAACCGCTTGGGATCGATCGCGATGTTGTCGGCGGTGGTGGTGGCGCTGTCGGCAGCGGTGAAGTTGCGCAGCGAATAGGTGTTGGTCACGCCGCCGTCCGCCGAGGTCACGTCGAAGAAGTCCGACATCTTCAGGCCGCGCGTCCCGAAGCCGAACAGTTCGGACTCGTTGTTCAGGAAGCCGTCGGCATTGACGTCGTAGCCCAGCATGGTCTGGGAATTGAAGCCGCCGAACTTGTCGGCCGCCGCCTTGTACGCGTCGTAGGCTCGGGACTGGAAGGCGTCCAGGTACTTCTGCTTGGTCGTCGGGTCGGTGATCCAGGTGGGGTCCGCCGCAGTCGGGTAGGGACCCTGCTTCAATTCCAGGAAGACGGCGGAGTCCATCGTGTCGAAATTGACCAGCGAACCGAACTTGGCGGCATTGTCGCTCGTCAGGTTCGTGGCGTTGATCGAGATGTCGCCGTTGAGCTTGCCGCTGCTGTAGTCATAGGCGAGAGCGTCGCCCAGGGTGGAGAACTTCTGTTCCTTGACCGCGGTCCCGCTCTCCGTGAACTTGGCGGCGGCTTCCGCCTGCCGTTCCGGCGTCAGGGAATCCCAGATCCGCTTGCGGTCGTCCGATGCGAGCCGCAGGTTCGAGAGATACCCGGAAGGCATGCTGGTCGCGGTTGCCGAGGTCGTAGACATCGCCCACTCTCCATCCTATGCGTTCTGCGTCGGAGTCATGCAAGTAGCGTGCCTCAATTTTCGATGCACGGATCAAGTGTATAGCATGCGGGGCCGATTCGCAAGCGGGTCGGACGCGGACATTCCTGCTACCCGGCACGGCAAGTCCTGCCGGGCGGCGGCGGACGGAGCGTCCTTGTTTGCCGGGCAGGGGGAACCGGCGTCGGATAAGGTTGTTGCCTGTCCGAATACCGGTTTCCTCGAACTCCGCCCGCCCATCATGACCACGCCCAGTGCAAACCCGTCATCCGTACCCTACAGCCCGACGTTCCGCTGGGCCGGCTATCTGCTGGGTTTCGCTTTCGGCGGGTTCTTCGACGGCATCCTGCTGCACCAGATCCTGCAATGGCATCATCTGCTGAGCGGGCTGGATAGTCCCTCGCTTGCGGACATCCAGGTCCAGATCCTCGCCGACGGCCTGTTCCATCTCGCCATGTACGGGGTCGCCGGGGTGGGGCTCTGGATGCTCTGGCGGACGCGGCGGGAGTTCGGCGGGGACGGGGCGGACAGGTTGCTGTTCGGTACCTTCCTGGTCGGCTTCGGCGTCTGGCACATCGTGGACGCCGTCCTGAACCACTGGATCCTGGGACTGCATCATATCCGCATGGACAGCGACGCTCCGCTGTTCTGGGACTTGGTCGCCTTCGCGTTCGGGATCGCGGTGACCGCCGCCGGATGGCTGACCCTTCGAAAGTCTCGGAACGGCGGGGGAGGGGGAAGCAAGGGAGCCCTGGCCGCGTCCGTGCTGAGCCTGGCCGTCCTGGTCGCCGGCCCGGTGGCGCTCCTGCCGCCGGCCGGCATATCCACGGTGACGGCGCTGTTCCCGCCCGGCACCGCCCCCGGAACGGTGCTCGCCGCGGCGGCATCCGTCGACGGCCGCGTGATCGCGGGCGCCGACGGGGTCTGGATCATCGACGTGCCCGACCGCGCTCGGGCGCTCGGACTGTACCGTAATGGCGCCGTCCATGTGGGCGGATCGCTCTTCCCGATCGGCTGCTTCTCGGCCGGGCTTTCCTGAGGCGGGCTGTCCTGAGCCGGACTTACGGGGTGCAGCCCGGAGGCATCAGGTAGAGCGAGCCGTCGGCGCGCTTGATCACGTAGCAATTGGAGCCTTCGTAGGCCAGGATCGACAGGCTGTTGAACCCTCGCAGCCCCTTCAACTCCTTGGGCAGGTTGCCCGGCGGCACCTTCGCGGGCCTGCCCTTGGACGGCGAGTTCGGATGCTCCTCCACCAGAGCGCCGACCAGTTCGCCCCTGCGGTTCAGGATCAGCGCCAGGGTCGGTTCGGCGACGCCCGCCTTCCGCAGCGTATCGACCGTAGCCTGATCGAGCGGGGCCGTCGGCAGGTCGGCCTCGGGTGCCGCGGTCTGAGCACCGGCGGGAACGGTCAGCATGAACAGGGCGGCGCAAAATCCTGCCGCGGCAATCCTCAGGCGTGAACAAGGCATGGCTGTCGCTCCTTGGATTAGAGGATCTTGAGGGTTCAGAAAGTAAGGGAGATGCGCCCCAGCACCGTGCGCGCCGGGATGAAGCGTGGACGTGTCAGCGAGTTGGTAATCGAGTCGAGATCCTGGTACAGGAATTCTTCGTCTAAAATGTTCCGGACTTCAAGGCTGATCGATCCCCGGCGGTTGGGAAGCCGGAAGCCGAGCGCCGCATCGACCGTGACGAAGTTCTCGCGCGTCTGGTCGAAGGACTGCGGCAGGCGCTCCTCGACCTGCTGGCTCACGAAGTTCGCGCCGACGCGGGCGAACAGGCCGTTGTCGGCGAAATAGCGGACCTGGACCGGCACCGTCAGGGTGCGCAGTTCCGCGATATCGACCTGCTGGTTGGTATTGTCGATGTCCTGCCACTGGGCTTCGGCCGAGACCGCCCAGTCCCGGGAAGCGGCCCAGTAGAGATAGCCCCGAGCCTCGTCCTCCGTGCGCTCGTCGGTCCGGTACTCCGGCGGGTCGCGCTGCACGACCAGCGGCACGTCCAGATCCCGGCGGGTATACTCGACCCCGCCGAAGAGCGAACCGAAGCCGCCGCGGGCCAGCGTGGCATCGAGACCGATGCCCTTGACCCAGGCGCTGGTCTGGTTGAACTCGTCGGTGAACTGGTTGAAGCCGGCGATCTGGGTCGGTTCAAGGGTCTGGTCGACGATCAGGAGCCGCTTGAAGGTCCGGAACGCCGCAGCGCGCAGCCGCAGCCGGTCGTTGACCTGCCACTGGATGCCGGCTTTCGGATTGACCTCGCTGAAGTCGAGCACGCCGTTCTCGAACTTGTCGCCGCTCAATCCCAGCGTCACGGTCACGTCGCGCAAGGGGGTCAGGTTGACGTAGCCGTAGGCGTTGGTCTGCCGGTTCGTGAAACGTTCGGTGGTCGGGAAACTCTGGCCCAGAGCGGGGATATCGAGGGTGGCGACGTTCCGCTGGCGGATGCTGGCGAAACCGCCGCCCGCCGTCACGTTGAACAGGTCGCCCCGGTAGATGCCCTGGACCTGCGTGTCGGAACCGGTCTGCTTGATGTCGTCGGTGAAGGTGAATTCGTCCTCGGCCTGGACCTGGCTGGACTCCCGGTCGCTGACGATCACCGAGGCCAGCAGGTCCACGCGCGGCGTCGGCGAGTAGCGCAGGCCGACCCGGGCCGTGTCCTGGTCGATGTCGGTACGGCTGTCCCGCGAGAAGTCGTCCGGATCGAAATTCTGCGCCAAGTCCCCCTGTTCGCTGCGGCGGGACCGCAGTTCCGCCTGGAGGCTCAGGGTGTCGGTCAGCGCCGCTTGGCCGAAAAGCGTGTAGATGTCGTACTCGACATCGTTGTTCTCGCGGTAGCCGTCGCTCTGGTAGTGGAACTGGCCGGCGCTGAAGGCCGCCCGCCCGACGATGCCCGACAGCGTCAGCTCGTCCGCCCGGGTGTCCAGATTCCCGATGACGCCGGCGGCGTTCAGACGGATCTGGTCGCGCTCGAACAGTGCGCCGTACTCATTGAAGCCGGCTTCCGACGGAAGGGCGCCGGGCAGGATTTGCAGGTCCGTCGTGCTCAGGCTGGGCTGCACCGGGTCGATGGTGATTGGCTGGAGGAGCTGCGACCGGAGCAGGGCGCTGGACCGGGCGATCTCGTGGCGCTCCTGCTGTCCGTAAAGGTCGGACAGGAAGCGCTCGACCGACGCGCTGCCGGGATCGGCGGCGAGCGACGCCGACCCCACCGGCAGGCCGAGGCGCTCGAAACCCAGGTCCCTGTAGATCCGGCCCAGCCCGGCGCCACGGGTCGCCAGATCCTCGTTCAGCAGCAGGCGGGAGCGGAAAGGCGCCCGGTTGTCGTTCAGCTCGATGGACCGCTGGATCTCCGCCAGCGCCTCGACCGGCTGGTTGGCCGCCCGGAGCCGCAACCCTTCGAAGAGGAAGGGCGTCGGATCCTTCGGATCGAGCTGCTTGGCGATCTCGTACTGTCCGGCCGCCCGGTCGTCGCGCCGCTCCTCGTCGTAGCCGCGGCCGAGATAGCTGCGGACCAGGGCGTTCCCGGTGTCCAGGCCGGCGGCGATCTCGATCTCGTTGCGCCCGGCTTCCAGGTGGCCCTGCCGGATCAGGGCCAAGCCCAGCCCCAGGCGCGGCTGCGGGTCGGCCGGCTCCAGCCGGACCGCGCGCTCGAACGCGGCCTGCGCCCCGCCCGGATCCTGGCGGACCAGCGCCGCGAATCCCAGCACCGTCTGCGCCCGGCCCAGGTCCGGCGCCAGCTCGGCCGCCGCGCGCGCGGACCTTTCCGCCTCGCTCCTGTAGCCCAGGGTCATCAGGATCTCGGCCAGCCGCGCGCGGGCAAGGGCGTCGCCCGGGTTTGCCGCGACCGCTTCCTCCAGGGTGGCGCGGGCGGCCTCCAGGTCGAGGGCAGCCTGCTGCGCATAGGACAGGGCGATCCGGGCCGGGGCGGAGCGGGGGGCTAGGTCGACCGCCCGGCGGCCGTCGGCCAGCGCCGGTTCCGTCTCGTTCTGGGCGACCCGGATGACGCTGCGCAACGCCAGCGCGTCGGCGTTTCCGGGAGCCCGCGACAGCATGGCCTCGACCCCGGCGCGGGCTTCCTCGACCCGGCCGACTTCCAGCAGCAGCGACTGGCGGAACAGGGCGATGCGGTCCGGCGCCGGACCTCCCGCGGCGGCGTCGAGCCGGGCTATGGCACCGGCGAAATCGCCCCGGCGGCGGAGTTCCAGCGCGTCGGCGATGGCGGGCGGCAGGTCCCCGGGGCCGGCGGCGGGAGCGGCGGTGACTTCGGTCACGATCGGCTGGTAGTACAGCGTCCAGTGCGCCGCGTCGCGCGGGCGGACGGCGACGCCCTGGACCGGCGCCGCGCCGGCCCGCGCCTCCGCCGTTCCCGCGGCGGCCAGGACTACGGCGCCCTGCGCGTTGCTGGCCCGGACCTTGCCGTCGAACACCGTGACCGCCGCCCGGTCCGCCTCGGCGAGCACCAGGAACTCGGTGCCCTCGACCGACGCGTTCACGAAGGGCGTGTTGATGCTGAGGCTGCGCGGGCGGTGGCTGAACACCTGCATGATGCCCTTGATCAGGTCCAGCACCGACGGCTCCTCCGCCGGCACCGCCCCGACCTGCAGCGTCGTCTCCTGGTCCAGGCGCAGCACCGAGTCGTTGGCCAGCGCGATCGCGGCCCGGCTGTACTTGCCGGTGCGCACCATGTCGCCGGCGCACAGCGGCTCCTCGATCCGGGCGGCACGCCACGAGCCGTCCGCGATCCTGCGCTCGACGCCGCCCTCGACCGACGCGATGCGCCCGACAGGCGCCGCGCAGGCCGCCTCGAAGGATTGCGCCGCGGCCGGCGCGGCCGCGGCCGTCATGCCGGCTGCGAGCAATGCCAATACCGAGGACTTGGGGAGCTTGGTGGTTATCATGGAATTCGAGCCTATGAAATAGCGGGTTCCATTGACCCGAATGGTCGATCGCGGTAAGTGAGATCACTTGGTGCGGATCTTCCACAAGAACTGATGATGTGCACTCGCAACCTTCGATATCGCATTTTGCCCTGCGGCCGGCATTATTTAAATCATGCGATATAGTACATTCAAGCTAAAATTGCCCCAGTCATATATCGAATCTGTCATTTGACTTCCAGGCGGACTATCGCGGCATCGTCCTCCGCTGACTTTCCGACAGACAGGTTCATACACCTGTTCAGGTGGAAACGGGCCGGTCCGTCGTCGGGGAATTCTTCGAGCACTTGGCGGAACAGGCCGACCGCCTCCGGCAGGCGGCCGGACTCGCAGGCTTCCAGGGCGTCGCCGAAGCAGGAGGCCAGCCTGAGCTGGCCGGGCGTCGCCTCTTCGCGCCGCGCGATCAGTTCGTGGATGTCGAGCGCTCCCGTCTTTCCCATCAGCCGGAACCGGCCGACGCGGCGGGTCAGGATCTCGGCGCCCAGGTCGCCGACGACGGAGTCCGACGCCAGCAGCCTGGTTCCCAGGTGCTTGTTCAGCCCTTCGATGCGGGACGCGGTGTTGGGGATGTCGCCGACGACGCTCCAGGCGAAATGGCCCTTGCCGCCGACATTGCCGACCATGATCCAGCCGGCATGCAGGCCGACCCGGGTGGGCATGGTGCGGCCGGGATTCTGGAGGTTGAACCGTTCGACCGCGCGCGCCAGGTCGAGCGCCGCCAGCGTGGCGCGCAGGCGCGGCTCGCGCTCCGGATTGGCTGCCGTCCACACGCTCATGACGCCGTCGCCGACCACGTCGGTGACCGTGCCGCCGCCGGCCTGGATCGGCTCGAACACCGCGGCGAAGTAGGAGTCCAGCAGGGACGCCAAGTCGCGCGGAGTCATGGTTTCCGCGAGGGTCGTGAAGCGCTCGGCGTCGGAGGCGACGCAGGCTCCGTAGAAAAGGTCGCGCGCGCCGCCCGGATTGATCGGCCTGTGCGCCAGGTCGGCGGCGACCCGCTCCGGCAGATAGTAGCGGATCGCCTGGGCGACGTTGCGGCGTTCCCGGTTGGCCGTGAGGTATTGCCACAGCAGTCCGCCGAACAGCGCCACCGGGACCTGGACCATCATCGGGACCGCCACCGGCAGCCAGAGCTGCGACTGACCGAACAGGGTCGCCGAGACTGCGATCCAGCCGGCCGCCAGGAGCACCGTCGCCACGACGGCCAGCATCGCCGGCAACAAATAGGCCAGGAGGCCGATCGCGACGCCGAACCCGACCACCAGCCCGAGTTCCGCCGGCCGGCCCGGGCTCTTCAGGGTGGTGTTCTCCAGCAGGTTGCCGAAAGCCGTCGCCGCGATCTCCACCCCGCTGATGTCGATGCCGTCGCTGGTGGAGAACACCGTATAGAAGGTGTCGAGGTTGGTCGGCGTGCGCTCGGCGACGCCGATGAAGACGGTCCGGCCCGTCAGGTCCGGCACGTCGCGGCCCTCGATCAGGTCGGCGAAGGGGATCGTGGTCACCGTCCCCGGCGGACCGTAAAAGTTCAGGTAGTAATGTTGCGGACCCTGGTGCAGCCGGTCGATCGCATCCATCAGCCGGCGTTCGCGGTCGTCGAGCCGGTCCGGCGGCGGCGGCAGGCGCGCCGCCAGCCCGGGATCCTGGAGGAAGGCGCGCCGCACCGCCTGGGAGGCGCGCTGGACCGCGCCTGGCTCGTCCAGCAGTTCGTTGTCCGGCGGCAGGCTCTCCAGTCCGGGAACGTCGGCTTCCCGCAGGCGGCCGAGCCAGGCCGGGTGCAGCGCCGCCGCGTGCACCTGGAGGGCGGCGGCGGGCAGCGTCAGGCGGTCGCCCTCCTTGAACGCCCAGAACTCGTTGGTCCGGGCGGCCACCTTGGGGAGCGGGAAGGGGGCCAGGGCGGCGGCAGCCTTCGCGAAGGGTTCGATCGGCGGCACCGATTTCAGGATCGCCATCTGCCCGGCCGGCTTGCCCTGGGAGTCCGTGACGACCAGTTCCTCCCGCTCCATGGCCTCGACCAGGATGACCGAGCGCGCCGCGGCGATGGACCGGCTCAGCGCGCCGTCCTGGATGATGTCAGTGGGTGTCTCGAGCGTCAGGTCGATCGCTATGGCGGTGGCGCCGCGTCGCTTGAGGTCGTCGATCATGCGCGCGCGCAAGGCGCGCGGCCACAGCCGGACCTGCGGCGGAAGGCTCAGCCTCCGGGCGGACTGGCGGTCGAGGGTGACGAGCGCCACGTCGGCGGGCGGCGGCACGGGACCGCGCAGCTTGAACAGCCACGCAAGGCCGAACTCCTCCTCCATCACGCGCCCGACCGGGCTGAGCGCCAGCAGAAGAGCGACGCCGGCCGTGATCAGGGCGAGCACGACCGCGTTCTGCATCCGCCTCATAGCAGGCGGAGTCGTCATTTCCTGGCGCGGTCATGGACCATCGGCGCCGCCTCCGGAGTCGTCGTCTATGCCGGACAATGACCGCAATTCCGCCAAGTCGTGGATGGTGACGGTACCGGCGGAGAACCCTACCACGCCGTCACGGCGCCATATAGACAATTGCTTGTTCACGCTCTCGCGCGTCATTCCGACAAAGGCGGCCAACTCCTGCTGGGACAGGCGTACATCTATCTCTATGCCGGTTCCCACGGTCTTGCCGAACCGCTCCGCGAGGCGCACCAGGCAGCGCGCCAGGCGGGGCTGGAGGTCCAGGAAAAGGGCGTCCTCCAGCTGCTGGCTGGTCTGGCGCAGGCGGGCGCACAGGACGCTCAGCAGATGCAGGCAGGCGGCGGGGCGATCCGCCAGGAAAGGAAGGAAGTCGCGGCGCTCCAGCACCAGCAGTTCGCAGGGTTCCATGGTGACCGCGTCGGCGGTCCGCGGCTTGGCGTCGAGCAGCGCGATTTCGCCGAACAGCTCGCCCTG
>NZ_CP086112.1:0-75000 GCF_016806835.2 Skermanella rosea
CCAGCCGGCCATATATTTCCTGACCGGCGCCGAGATCCCGACCCGGTTCGCCTTCACCGGCATGCCGAACTTCAACGCGCCGGGCCGGGACGGCTGCCCCTGGGTCGAGCCCGCAATCGAGATGCGCCGCATCCTGGACAGCCACCCCCGCTTCATCGTCGTCGAGGACGGCATCTTCTACAGGGAACTGCGCGGCGACGTGCGGGAGATGCTGGATGCGGAACTGGCGGCCAATTACCGCAAGGTGAAGTCCTACGACCAGCACCCCGTTCACCACCTCTACCCGTTCGAGCGGTTCGTGATGAACGGAGGCGCGCCGGTGGATCTCTACGAGGCGCTCGATCCGGAAGAGCAGCCCCAGAGCGGGACCGGCGGGATCGGGGAGGCCGGCTGACCTGCGCGGAGCCGGCCGTGCCCGCTTGGAATACCGGTGGCCGGCCCGTCAGTTCCCGATCGAATGGCCGATCGCGGCACCGGCCGCGGCGCCGCCGATGGTCGCGGCCGTGTTGCCGCTGCCCTTGCCGAACTGGTTGCCGACGGCGGCACCCGCGCCGGCACCCACGGTCTCGGCGCAAGCCGACAGGACGAGCGGCAGCGCCACGACCGCCGCCAGCGTCTTCAGCTTCATACCCTTAGCCATGGTGTAGTCCTCCGTTGATACTCCTGGGGAGGTCAACAAGGAGCCAGGGAGAACGGTTCATCCCGGTCGCCGAAAACACCCATAAAGATATCGACACCGGCGCGCAGGCCGCTGACCACCTGATGGATCTTCAGGTCGCCTTCGGCCTGCTTGCCGCTCTCGGGCGCCCGGGGCGCATGAGAAGCCATGGCGCGGTTGTCGTTGGCCTGCCAGTGGTAGGCTATGTCCATCAGCAGGAAGTCCGGAATCTCCTGAGTCAGGAACTGCTGCAACTTGTACCGCGCCATTTCGCCCTCTTGACCAATCCACGACCGCTGCCGGCCGGCACAATGCCCAATAAAGGGAGTCGTGCATCGGGGCATTTTTGTGAAACGGACGTGAAACGGCGGAGTGATGCCGCTTTGCATCACGGGAGGGTTCAGCCTCCGTGAAAGCCCTCCAGCCGCTTCTCCCCGCGGCCGATGGCGGGCTGGAAATGCGCGTCCCGGGCGGCCTGGATGACACGGTCGATGAAGTCGCGGTACAGCCCTTCCACGTTGGTCGGGTTGTCCTTGGCGTGGACCGCCTTGGCCGCGTCCGGTTCCGCCTTGTCGAACCAGGCGTTGTCGTCGTCGCGGACGGAATAGACGAACACCGCGTCCTGGTCGTGGGCATCCTCGGCGACGTTGTGCTGCGCCTTGGTCAGCTTGAAGTCGCCCTCGGCATCGGGTGACGACAGGATGCGGAGGCCGTGCATGACCATCGCCTTGGCCCTGGCGTTCATCCCGGCGTCATGGACGAAACTGTCCAGCGGGTAGTAGGACTCGATGGTATCCCGCCGGTTGATATTGACGCTCTGCATGGATCTGGGTCTCCGGATCGGTTGGGGCTAGTCGCGTACGCTCAGGGCGATCTTGCCGATATGCCTGTTCGACTCCATGAGCGAATGGGCATCGGCCGCCTGGGCCAGGGGGAACACCTTGTGCAGCACCGGCCGGACGCGGCGCTCCGCCAGCAGCGGCCAGACGCGCTGGAGCAGATGGTCGGCGATCACCGCCTTGTCCGCCGTCGGCCGGGACCGCAGGGTCGAGCCGGTCATGGTGAGGCGCTTCAGCATGACCGGGAAGAAGTTCACCGGCACCTTGCCGCCGCGCAGGAAGGCGATGCTGACATGGCGCCCGTCGGGGGCCAGGGCATCGACGTTGCGCGGCAGGTAGTCGCCGCCCACCATGTCCAGGATCACGTCCACGCCCTTGCCGCCGGTCGCCTCCTTGACGACCTGGACGAAGTCCTCCTGGTGGTAGTCGATCGCCCGGTCGGCGCCGAGCTCGGCGCAGGCCCGGCACTTCTCCGGGCCGCCCGCCGTGGCGAACACCCGGGCGCCGAACGCCTTGGCGAGCTGGATCGCGGTCGTCCCGATGCCGGACGTGCCGCCGTGGACCAGGAAGTTCTCGCCGGGCTGGAGCCGGCCGCGGTCGAACACGTTGGACCAGACCGTGAAGAAGGTTTCCGGCACGACGGCCGCCTCGGTCATGCCCATGCCCTCGGGGATGGGCAGGCACTGCCCGGCGGGCGCCGTGCAGTATTCCGCGTAGCCGCCGCCGGTCAGCAGGGCGCAGACCGGATCGCCGACCTGCCAGCCGGTCACCTCGGATCCCACCTCGGCGACCCGTCCGGCGACCTCGAGTCCCGGGATGTCGGTCGTGCCGGGCGGCGGGTCGTACTTGCCCATGCGCTGGAGCACGTCGGGCCGGTTGATGCCGGCGGCATGGACCTCGATCAGGATGTCGCCCGGCCCGGGGTCCGGGACGGGACGCCGCGCCGGCTTCAGGACCTCGGGGCCGCCGGGCGAGGTGATCTCGATCGCCGTCATGGTATCGGGTTTCGCCATCGTCCTGCTCTTCTCGGTTATGGAAGGGGTGCGTCGGCTCCGCCGCCGAGCCATCTCAGCTCGTCGGCCCAGCCGATCAGGGTCGCGACCTCGTCGGACAGGGCCGGCATCACGGTCGGCACGGCGCCCAGCAGCACCTCGCCGCTGGACCCGTCGAGGGTCACCACGTCGCCGGACCGGATCGTCTCGCCGCCCAGGGCGGCGCTGCCGCCCGCCCGGTCGATGACCAGGCCGGAAACGGCGACCACGCAGGTCCGGCCCATGCCGCGCGCGACCACCGCCGCGTGGCTGGTCATCCCGCCCCGCGCCGTCAGCACGCCGCCGGCGGCGTGGATGCCGTGGATGTCCTCGGGATCGGTCTCGGCGCGGCACAGGATCACGGACTCACCCCGCGCCGCCCGCTGGACCGCCTCCGCCGCGCTGAAGGCGATCCGGCCGGTGACGGCGCCGGGAGCCGCGGGGAGCCCGCGCCCCAGGACCTTCCGGGGGGCGGACGGGTCCAGCACGGGGTGGAGCAGCCGCTGGAGCGCGTCCGCATCGACGCGGCCGACCGCCTCGGCCGCGGTGATCAGCCCCGCTTCCGCCATGTGGACGGCGATCCGGACCGCGGCTTCCATCGTGCGCTTGCCCGGCCGGGTCTGGAGCAGGAAGAGCCTGCCCTGCTGGACCGTGAACTCGATGTCCTGCATGTCGCGGCAGTGGGCCTCCAGCCGCTTCGCCGCGGTCTCCAGCTGGCCGAAGACCGTGGGCATCTCCTCGGCCATCCGGTCCAGCGGCTGCGGCGTCCGGATGCCGGAGACCAGGTCCTCGCCCTGCGCGTCGGGCAGGAACTCGCCGAACAGCACGTCGTCCCCCGTCGACGGGTCGCGGGTGAAGGCGACGCCGGTGCCGCTGTCGGCACCCCGGTTGCCGAACACCATGGCCTGCACGGTCACCGCCGTCCCGCCCGTGCCATTGCCGCCCGTCCCATCGCCATCCGTCACGCCGTTCAGCCGCCGGAACAGGACGGCGCGGCGGTTGTCCCACGACCGGAACACCGCGCCGACCGCCTGCCAGAGCTGCTGGACCGGATCCTGCGGAAAGGGCTGCCCCAGCTCCCGCTCGACCATCGCCAGGTAGGAGCGGACCAGCGCCCGGCAGGCGTCGGCGTCGAGCTCGCAGTCCAGCCGGCAGCGGTGGCGCAGCTTGGCCTGTTCCAGGATGTCCTCGAAGCAGCCATGGTCCAGCCCCAGGACGACCGCGCCGAACATCTGGATGAAACGGCGGTAGGTATCGAACGCGAAGCGCGGATCGCCGCTGCGCCGCGCCAGGGCCTCCACCGTCGCGTCGTTCAGGCCCAGGTTCAGGACGGTGTCCATCATCCCCGGCATGGACACGGCGGCGCCCGACCGGACCGCCACCAGCAGCGGGTCGGAAGCGTCGCCGAACCCCTGGCCGGTCCGGGCCTCCAGCTGGCTCAACGCCCCGCCGACCTGCTCCCGCACCCCGTCGGGGTAGCGGCCGGTCCGGAGCAGATGCCGGCCGACCTCGGTGCAGACGGTGAAGCCCGGCGGCACCGGGAGGCCGAGCCGGCTCATCTCGGCGAGGCCGGCTCCCTTGCCGCCGAGCAGGTCGAGGGCCGCGCCGCCGGGCACGTCGTCCGCCGTGCCGCCGCCGAAGGCGAAGACCCGGCGCAGGGGGGCCGAAGCCGCCCCCGGCGGTTCCGTCAGGACCTCGGGCATCATTATTGGGGCTCCGGCTCCAGGTAGACGATCCGGAGGGTGTTGGTCGAGCCGGTGCGGCCGAACGGAACGCCGGCGGTGATCGCCAGCCGGTCGCCGATCCCGGCGATGCCGTATTCCTGCGCGATCCGCATCGCCTCGGGGACCATCTCGCCGAAGGAGCTGATGCCTTTCGTCACGTGGACGGTATGCACGCCGTAGGACAGCGCCAGCCGCCGGGCCGTGGTGTCGTGGATGGAGATCGCCAGGATCGGCATCGGCGGCCGTTCGCGCGCCGCCCGCAGGGTGGTGCTGCCGGACTCGGTATAGGTCACGATCGCCTTGGCGCTGACCGCCCGTGCCGCTTGGTTGGCGGAATGGGTGATCGCGTCGGCGGTCGTCCTGCCCAGGCCGGGATGCTGGCTGTCCATGATGCTGCGGTAGAGCATGTCGCTCTCCACCCGGGCGACGATGCGGTCCATGATCGCGACCGCCTCCACCGGGTAGGCTCCGGCGGCGGTCTCGGCCGACAGCATCACCGCGTCGGTGCCGTCATAGACGGCGGTCGCCACGTCCGACACCTCCGCCCGGGTCGGCGACGGCGAGCCGATCATGGATTCCAGCATCTGGGTCGCGACGATCACCGGCCGCCCGGCGTCGCGCGCCTTCTGGATCATGTTCTTCTGCAGGCTGGGGACGTCCTCGGCCGGCATCTCGACGCCCAGGTCGCCGCGGGCGACCATCAGGGCGTCGGCCAGTTCGATCAGCTCGTCCAGGTGCTGGATCGCCGCCGGCTTCTCGATCTTCAGCATGATCGCGGCCCGGTCGCCGATCAGGCCGCGGGCCTCGACCACGTCCTCCGGCCGCTGGACGAAGGACAATGCTATCCATTCCACGCCCTGCTCCAGCGCGAACTCCATGTCGCGGCGGTCCTTGGGCGTCAGCGGCGACAGGGGCAGCATCACGTCAGGGACGTTGAAGCCCTTGTTGTTGGACAGGCGGGTCCCGGCGACGATCTCGCCGAGCAGGAAGTCGGGACCCTTCTCGATCACGCGGATGCGGACCTTGCCGTCGTCCAGCAGCAGGGTGCTGCCGACGGTCATGGCCTCGATCACTTCCGGATGGGGCAGACAGACCCGATCCTCGTTGCCCGGCGCCGGGTCGAGGTCGAACCGGATCACCCGGCCCGACCGCAGCGCCACGGCGCCCTCGGCGAAGCTGCCGATGCGCAGCTTCGGCCCCTGCAGATCGGCGATGACGCCGATCGGCCGATCGAACTCCGCCTCCAGGGCGCGGATGCGGGCCAGCACCTCGCCATGGTTTTCCTGGGTGCCATGGCTGAAGTTGAGCCGGAACACGTCCACGCCGGTCAGGAGCAGGCGGCGGAGCTGGTCGGGGGCCGAACTGGCCGGGCCGACGGTCGCGACGATCTTGGTCTGTCGGTGCCGTCGGAAGATCGGGCTGTCTGTCATGTCCTCATCGCCGGTAAGGTCAGTCGTCCCCGGAGCCGGGCACGGTCTGGCCGATTTCGAAACCGCTCATGGTTTCCAGGATGCGCACGAGACCGGAATGGTCCCACTGCGAGCCGCCCTGGGCAGCACAGGCGCTGAAGAGCTGCTGGGCGGTGGCGGTGTTCGGCAAGGCGATGTTGAGCGCACGGGCGCCCTGGAGCGCCAGGTTCAGGTCCTTCTGGTGCAGCTCGATGCGGAAGCCCGGGTCGAAGGTCCGCTTGATCATCCGCTCGCCGTGGATTTCCAGCACCTTGGAGCCGGCGAAGCCGCCCATCAGCGCCTGCCGCACCTTGGCCGGATCGGCGCCGGCGCGGGCCGCGAACAGCAGCGCCTCGGCGACCGCCTGGATGTTCAGCGCCACGATGATCTGGTTGGCGACCTTGGTCGTCTGGCCGTCGCCGTTGCCGCCGACCAGCGTGATGTTCTTGCCCATCTTCTCGAACAGGGGCTTGACCTTCTCGAAGGCCCGCTCCGGCCCGCCGACCATGATGGTCAGAGACGCGGCCTTGGCCCCGACCTCGCCGCCCGACACCGGGGCGTCCAGGTAGTCGCAGCCCAGCTTGTTGATCTCGGCGGCGAAGCGCTTGGTCTCGATCGGGGCGATCGAGCTCATGTCGACCACGGTCTTGCCTTCGGACAGGCCCTTGGCGACGCCCTCCGGGCCGAACAGCGCCGCCTCCACGTGAGGCGTGTCCGGCACCATGGTGATGATGATCTCGGCCTTGGACGCGACCTCCTTCGCCGAAGCGCAGGCGGTTCCGCCCTTGGACGTCAGGTCGTCGGGGACCGGCTTCACGTCGTACAGGAACAGCCGGTGGCCGGCATTGATAAGGTGGTCCGCCATGGGGCGGCCCATGATGCCGAGACCGATGAAGCCTACATCCATAGTCGATTCCTCCGTCTATTTGATTATGCGCGCCGTTCAGGCGTTCGTAAACCAGCCGAGTCCGTCCTCGGTCTTTCCGCGCGGCTTGTACTCGCAGCCGATCCAGCCGTCGTAGCCGATGCGGTCGAGATGGCCGTACAGGAAGGGATAGTTGATCTCGCCGGTGCCGGGCTCGTTGCGGCCGGGATTGTCGGCGAGCTGGACGTGGGCGATCCGGGACAGGTTCTTCTCGATCGTGCGGGCGAGGTCGCCCTCCATGATCTGCATGTGGTAGATGTCGTACTGCACGAAGATGTTGTCCGAGCCGGTCTGGTCGATCAGCTCGACCGCCTGCGCCGTCCGGGTCAGGTAGAATCCGGGGATGTCGATCGTGTTGATCGGCTCGATCAGCAGGCGGATGCCCTCGCGCTTCAGCGCGTCGGCGGCGAACTTGATGTTGCCGACGAAGGTGTCGCGCAGCTTCACGGCGTCCACTCCGGACGGCGCGATGCCTGCCAGGCAGTTGACCTGCGGGCAGTTCAGCGCCTTGGCATACTCGATCGCCTTGCCGACGCCGTCCTGGAACTCGCCGACCCGGTCGGGCAGGCAGGCAATGCCGCGCTCCCCGGCGCCCCAGTCGCCGGCGGGCAGGTTGTGCAGGACCTGGGTCAGGTCGTGGGCGCGAAGCTTCTCCGCCAGTTCGTCCGGCTTGTACGGATAGGGGAAGAGATATTCGACGCCGCGGAATCCGGCCTTGGCGGCCTTCTCGAACCGGTCGAGGAAATCATGCTCGGTGAACAGCATCGTCAGGTTCGCCGCGAATTTCGGCATGACGCGCACTCCTCTATATATGTGTGATGGCCCCGGCCCCGGGGGCGGCCCGCCCCCGGGGCCTCACGGCTTCAGACCAGCACGCGGGTCGGCTGTTCCTCCGGAAGATCGAGGACCTCCTCGAACTCCATGACGTTGTCGATCTCCGTGCCCATCGCGATGTTGGTCACCCGCTCCAGGATGATCTCGACGACGACCGGGACCTGGAACTCCTCCATCAGGGCGTCGGCCTGGGCGAAGGCGGACTGGATCTCGTTCGGATCGGTCACCCGGATCGCCTTGCAGCCGAAGCCTTCGGCGACCGCGACATGGTCCACGCCGTAGCCGTTCAGTTCGGGCGCGTTGACGTTCTCGAACGAGAGCTGGACCTGGAAATCCATCTGGAAGCCGCGCTGGGCCTGCCGGATCAGCCCCAGGTAGGAGTTGTTCACGACCACGTGGATGTAAGGCAGCTTGAACTGGGCGCCGACCGCCAGCTCCTCGATCAGGAACTGGAAGTCGTAGTCGCCCGACAGGGCCACGATCCGCCGCTTGCGGTCGGCCGCCCGCACGCCGAGCGCCGCCGGCAGGGTCCAGCCCAGCGGGCCGGCCTGGCCGCAGTTGATCCAGTGGCGCGGCTTGTAGACGTGGAGGAACTGGGCGCCGGCGATCTGCGACAGCCCGATCGTGCTGATGTAGCAGGTGTCCTCGCCGAAAGCCTGGTTCATCTCCTGATAGACGCGCTGCGGCTTGATCGGCACGTTGTCGTAGTCGGTGCGCCGGTGCATGGTCCGCTTGCGGGTCAGGCACTCCGCGGCCCAGGCGGAGCGGTCCTTCAGCTTGCCCGCGGCCTTCATCTCCTTCGCCACCTCGACGAACAGGTCGAGGGCGGCGCCGGCGTCGGATACGATTCCGAAGTCCGGCATGAACACCCGGCCGATCTGGGTCGGCTCGATGTCCACATGGACGAACTTGCGGTCCTTCGTGTAGGTCGCGACCGAACCGGTGTGGCGGTTGGCCCAGCGGTTGCCGATGCCCAGCACGAAGTCGGACTTCAGCATCGTGGCGTTGCCGTAGCGGTGCGAGGTCTGCAATCCCACCATGCCGGCCATCAGCGGATGGTCGTCGGGGATCGTGCCCCAGCCCATCAGGGTCGGGATGACCGGCACGCCGGTGATCTCGGCCAGTTCGACCAACTGCGCCGACGCGTCGGCGTTGATGATGCCGCCGCCGGCGACGATCAGCGGACGCTCCGACGCGTCCAGCATCGCCAGCGCCTTCTCGATCTGCTGGCGGGTCGCGGCCGGCTTGTAGGGCTTCAGCGGCTCGTAGGTGTCGATGTCGAACTCGATCTCCGCCAGCTGGACGTCGAGCGGCAGGTCGATCAGCACCGGGCCGGGCCGGCCGGAACGCATGATGTGGAACGCCTGCTGGAAGACGTAGGGCACCTGGGCCGGCTCCAGCACCGTCGTCGCCCACTTGGTAACGGGCTTGGCGATGCTCGCGATGTCGATCGCCTGGAAATCCTCCTTGTGCAGCCGGGCGCGCGGCGCCTGCCCGGTGATGCACAGGATCGGGATGCTGTCGGCCTGGGCGGAATAGAGGCCGGTGATCATGTCGGTGCCCGCCGGACCCGAGGTCCCGACGCAGATCCCGATATTGCCGGCTTCGGCGCGGGTGTAACCCTCGGCCATGTGCGAGGCGCCCTCGACATGGCGCGCAAGGATATGGTCGATCCTGCCATTGTGCCGAAGGGCGGAGTAGAACGGGTTGATGGCCGCGCCGGGGACGCCGAAACAGATCGTGACGCCCTCCTTCTCCAGCACATGAACCGCCGCTTCGATCGCCGTCATCCTGGGCATTGCTGACCCTCCCTATGATCAGGCTCTTGTGAGCGAGACCGTGTGACCGGTTTTTGTATCCTGTATGCCAGATGCTAAGCACCAAACCGGGAGGGCATCAACGACTTTGGAGTGGTTTTTCACGATGCGGGAAAATGCTGCGGAGCGGCGGAGCGTCGTGCTCATGCGACGCCGCCGTGAAGGAGCGTTTAAAAAAGGATGGAGTCGTCCAGGGCGACCGCCATAAAAAGCGCTGGAGCGGTTTCCGACCAAGCTGACCCATTCCACACAGCCTGCCGTTCCAGTTGCCGCACTGCGTTGCGCCATGAGCGCAACCTACGGCTCAATGCAGGGCGGAGGTGATGCGGGCCGACGATTGTAGGTTGTGCCCATGGCGCAACGCATCGGATCAGCTGCCCCGGCCGGATCGACCTGATCGGGCACAGCTCTAACCTCCGTGTGGGGGCATCGCTGGTGCCCCGTGACGCGATCGTCCGCGCGATCGACGACAGGCTCGTCGCGGGCAGGTGACCGGCCTCCTCACGCCTCCACGGTGATCAGCCTCATCATGCCCTGGTCCTCGTGGGCCAGGGTGTGGCAGTGGAAGACGAAGAGGCCGTCGAAGTCGCGGTAGCGGGTGCGCAGGCGGACGTGGCCGTGGGGCGGGATGGTGATCGTGTCCAGCCAGCGGCCCGGCGGCACGGGGACGGGAAGACCGCTGGCTTCCAGGACCTGGAACGGGTTGATGTGGATGTGGAACGGGTGCGGATCGTTGGTCTGGTTGGTCAGCACCCATTCCTCGGCGGTGCCGAGCTTCGCGGTGAAGCCCTTCTCGTCCGCCGCGAAAGGCTTGCCGTCGATGGTCCAGGTCCAGTTGGGCAGCGTGCCGATCTGGCCGAAGCCGACGCGCCGGCCGGTCACGATCTCGTCGTCCGCGATGGGCTTCAGGTGGCCGTCGAAATCCTCGGCATAGCTGACGAGCGGCCCCTTGTAGAGCGTCATGGCGCACTGCTCCTCGGTGACCGACACGGTGCCGATCGTGCCGTAGGTGACGCCGAAGTTGCTGCCGCCGTCCAGCGTATAGAGCCCGGGCTTGTCCGCCGCCTTGACCAGGACCTCGGCGCGGTTGCCCGGGGCGAGGAAGACGGTGTCGGCGGGCTCCGTCTGCTCCAGCGGATTGCCGTCGTAGCCCAGCGCCACGAAGCCGTGTTCCTGGAGTTTCAGCGTCAGGAAGCGGTCGTGGGTGGCGTTGACCAGGCGCCAGCGCTGCACCTCCCCGCGCTTCATGCAGATGGACGGGTTCTTCTGGCCGTTGATGTAGACCTGGGTGCCGACGTCGAGCGTCCTGTAGTCCTCCAGCTGGCCGCGATCGTCCACCGGCAGGCTCTGGAGCAGCATCACCACGTCCTTGGCTGCGGCGATCTCCTTGATGGCGTCGACCTTGCCCTCGACGATCAGCGCGCCGGCCATGCCGCCCGCGACCTGCAGCGCCACCGAACCGTGGTGGTGCGCGTGGTAGAAGTTCAGCCCGCAGGGATGGTTCGACGGGATGGGGTAGCTGTAATGCTCGGTCCGGCCCGGCTCCACGGTCAGCAGGACATAATCGGACGGCCGCTTGGGCGAGACGTGCAGGCCGTGGACATGCATGTTGGTCAGGTTGAAGCCGTGCGGCACGTTGAGGCCCGACATGCCCGGGATGTCCGCCGGGGCGCCGTCGTGCCCGTTCCCATGCCCATGCCCGTGCCCCCCGGCGGCCGCGGCGGCCGGGGTCGGCCCCATGGGCAGCCGGTTGGCGAGGTCCAGCGCCAGCGTGTCCCCCGCCTTCACCCGCAGCGTGACGGGCCGCGGGCCGCCGCCATAGCCCCGGAGCGCCACCGGCCTGCCGTCCAGGTCGTAATAGCCGTAGACCGCGTCGATCGCGACCTCCAGCCTGCGGCGGGCGGGGTCGGAGCTGCGCTCCGGCGGAGCGATCAGCGCGTTCTCCAGCTTGCCGCACGCGGTATCTCCCGCAACCGTGCAGGCGGGGCCCTGGGCGGGGGTTTGGGCGCGGCCGACGTCCGGCAGGCAGGCGGTCAGCGCCAGCGCGCCCGCGCCGGTCACCACGGTGCGCCGGCTGATCGCCGGAGTCTTGGAACGATCGTTCATGGCCGTATCCCCTGGCTCAGCCGTGGCCGAAATTGGCGTGGATCTCGTCTGCCGCCCGCAGGGCGAGGCCGGCCGCGGTCATGGAGGGCGACACGATGCCCGTCGTCGGATAGACGCCGGTCCCGATGATGTAGAGGTTCGGGTGGTCGTGCGCCCTGCAGGACGTATCCACCACCGAGTCCCGCGGATCGATGCCCATCCGGGTCGTCCCGGCGATCACCGCCATCTCCACGTCGGGCTCCGGCTCCTGCCAGGTGTCCTTCGGCACCTCCATCGCCGTGAAGATGGCCCGGTGCATGTCGCGGGCGACCTGGATGCCGCGGTCGGTGTACTCGTCCCAGGCGAAGTTCACCTTGGGGCGCGGGATGCCCAGCGCATCGAGATTCTCGAAGTCGGGGACGATGCGGTTGGACGGGTCCGGCAGCACGTCGACCATGCTGCCCAGGGTCACCTCGCGCGCGGTCTGCTCCAGCATCCGCTTCGCCAGGTCGGCCCCGAAAACGCCCTCCCCGATCAGCTTCTGCGCCCGCTGCGCCGGTCCCAGCGAGGCGTTCCAGCCGCCGTTGACGAAGTTGGTCGCGATGGCGCCGTGGACCTTCCGGAAATTTCCGTCGCGAAGCGCCTTGAGGCCGCCGGTGGCGCTGACCGGCCCGCGATAGGGGAAGGTCTCGTTCACCGCCAGCCCCAGGGTATTGACGTCGGCCAGGGCGATCAGGTTGCGCCCGACCATGCCGGACGAGTTGGCGACGCCCCGCGGGGCGTACTCGCCGGTCGACATCAGCAGCAGCTTGGGCGTCTCGATGGCGTGGGCGGCCAGGATATAGCGCCTGCCCACGGCCCGGCCCTCCCAGCCGTCGGGATGGCGGTAGCGCACGCCGGCGATCATGCCGGAGGGGGCCGTCTCGACATGGTGGACCACCCGCTTGTCCAGGACCCGGACGCCGAGCAGTTCGGCCTTCGTGACATGGATGCTCGCATCGTACTTGGCGGCGATCGGGCAGACGAAGCGGCAGGACGCGTTGCCGCAGCATTGCGGCCGTCCGTCATGGGGGATGGAGTTGCGGGCGTGGGGATAGGGGCCGTATTCCAGCGGGACCGGGGCGAACCGGGTGCCGGCGCAGTCGTAGCCGAACGCGACCTGCTTCGACACCCTGCCGATCTCGTGGTCGGAATAGGACATCGGCACCTTGGGCAGCGGGAACTTCTCGCCGTGGCGGTCGGGGCCGATATAGTCGTTGTCGTCGCCGGCGACGCCCCATTCCCGCTCGACCCGCAGGTAATAGGGCAGCATGTCGTCGTAGGAGATCGGCCAGTCCACGCCGACCCCGTAGGCCGACTTCATCCGGAAGTCGTTGGGATAGTGCCGCTCGGCATGGCCGGTCCAGTGCCAGGACGTCCCGCCCACTCCGCGGACATAGAGGCCCTGGAAGGTCTTCTGCCCGGCCGTCTGGACGTAGTAGCTGTCGAAGTCGGCGTCGTCCGGCTGCGGCGCGTACCAGGGGTTCTCGTAGGGGGCGTTGGAACCCTTTGTCGGCGAGGCGCGGAAACGCTCCACCGCCTCGACGCGGTCGATGCGCGGCCCGGCGTCCAGCAGGATCACGGAGTGGCCGCGGGCCGCGAGCGCATGGGCGGCGAGGCCGCCGACCACGCCGGAGCCGACGATCACCACGTCGGCGGAGACGCCCTCCACCACCGGGGCGCGGCTGAAACGGGGAATCGGATTGGTCATGTCAGGTCCTCTCGCCCCTCGTCCGTCAGGTCTTGCTCGTCGGGGCCGGCCCGGAGGCGCCCGGCTCCCAGGCCTGCTCCCAATAGCCGAACTGGCCGCCGCAGTTGGCCGGCGGCTTGGTGAAGGCGCAGGCGCGCCACATCAGCGCGTCGTCGTAGAAGGGCACCGTCTTGCCGCCGTCGACGGCCCCCGTGTACCAGGTCGTCGTCAAGGCCTGCGCCGCCGGCAGCAGGCCCTGTTCGGCCAGCACGTCCTTCAGCGGCCGGTCCGGCGGCGCGGCGTTGACCGCCTGCACCAGTTTCTGCAGCACCGGCGCACCATAGGTCGGCGTCAGCATGGACCAGACGGTGTCGGCCAGCTCAAGGTAGGAGGCATCCAGCGCGATGCCCGTCAGCCTGGACGAAGCCTGCAGCAGCGGCGAAACGCCGCCGGAAGAGGCCGCCACGCCGGCGGGCGCCAGGACCAGGGCGGCGACGCCGGCCATTCCGGCAAGGACGTCTCGGCGGGACGGTTCCGCCGGCGGGTGCAACGGGGCGTCGTTCATCGTCTTCTCCCGGTCCGACACGCATCAGAGGGAGAACTTATCCTTTCGGATATAGGTCGATGTCAATAGAATTTACCCTTTATACGGGTGTATTCAGGAAGGCCACCATTCCAGGGTGGCGCCGTCACCAGCTCCTGAGCGCCCGCAGCTTCGGCGTCTTCTTCGTCTGGTTGCCGGCCATGCGGGTAAGCAGCCGGTCCAGCGCCGACACCGCGTCGGCGACATAGGGACCCTTGTTCAGCATGACGCATTCGGCGCGGGCGGACATGGCGGCATCGGTCATGTCGCCCCGGGTGGGGAGCCCCTTGCGGACCAGGCTTTCCAGCACCTGGGTCGCCCAGATCACCGGCACGTGCGCCGCCTCGCACAGCCACAGGATCTCCTCCTGCATCTCGGCCAGCCGCTCGAAGCCGATCTCCACGGCCAAATCGCCGCGCGCGATCATCACGCCGAACGGCTGGCGCGACGCGGCCTGGACGATGATCTCCGGCAGGTTCCGGACGGCGACCGGCGTCTCGATCTTCGCGATCAGGCCGATGCGGGTCCAGTCCTCCGGCCGGCGCCGGGCGAACTCCTCCTGGAGCAGGCGGACGTCGGCGCCGCTCTGGACGAAGGAATAGCCCACCATGTCCACCTGCCCGACGATGAAGTCGAGGCTGCGCCGGTCCTCGTCGGTGAGCGCCAGCAATCCCAGGTCGGTCGAGGGAAAATTCAGCCCCTTCTCGGGCTTGAGCCTGTACCCCTTGGGGCCGGCGCGGAGCACGCGGACCACCGCGCCCGCCTCGTCGAAGCGCTCGACGGTCCCGCTCAGCTTGCCGTCGTCGATGAAGACCGGGTCGCCGACGCGAAGCCGCCCCGGGATGGCGGCTGGCTCGCAGGCCGCCTGGTACGGGTACCCGTCGGGGGAAGCGAGGGAGCCGCCGGCCAGCAGGATCTCGTCGCCGGGAAAGACGCGCCCCCGGTCCTCGGGAGCCCGAACCTCGCCGGTGCGCACCTTCGGCCCGCCCAGGTCGGCCAGGATCCGGGCCTTCCGGCCGGTCTCCGCCTCCGCGGCCCTCAGGTTGGCGATCATGCGCCCCCAGGCCTCCGGCCCGTCATGGGCGCAGTTGATCCGGACCACGTCGGTGCCGTTGCGGAGCAGTGCCGCCAGCAGGCCGGCATCGGCGGCGGCCTCGCTCGGCAGGGTCACCATGATGCGCGCGTTGCGCGCCCCTTCCGGGACCGCGCCGAACAGTTCCTCCGTATTGGCGCGGAGCAGCCGCTCGCCCCGGAAGAAGGCGCGCGGCCGGGGGTAGTTCCGGGGCGTGCTTCCGGTGATGGCGGTCAGCGCCCCGATGACGGCGTCGAGGTTGCCGAGCACGCGGCCCTCCAGCCGCCCCAGCGACGACAGGCCGTAGGGCATCAGGTCGGTCTGCATCCGGCTCAGGTCCCGCCGGCGCAACGCCAGGTAATGCGCGAAGTTCAGCGCGCTGATCCGGAAACGCCGCCGGCCCCGGATGTTCCAGCCGCGCCAGATGCCCCGCCCCTCCGCGGCGACGGCGCGCCGCAGGTCGGTCAGCGATCGCAGGAGCTCTTGGGGGTCGGGGACGGGACTCATCGGATCTGCACCGGGATGTTGATCACCTCGACCGCGGCCCGGGCCGAGCAGCTTCGCTCGGCCCGGGCCGCGGAACCGCGGATCCTACCTAACACGCCCGCATGACAGCCGCATGTCACCTGGCCGGCCCGCTCCGAAAGATACGCGACGCCTGCGTATCTAGTATACCAGATACGTTATTCTGGACGCTTGCCAGAGGGACAGCACATCTGCCATATTTGCTGCAGCGCACAATCAGCTCCCCTGGCACCCTTATCGGAAGGAAATCGTCCATGATCAGCTCCATCTCCCTGGAAATCGTCGTTTTCGCCGCGGCGGTAGCCGGCCTCGCCGCCGTGATCGCCGAAATCGTGCTCAAGGACCCCCGGATGCTGTCCGAAATCGTCACCGACGTCGCCGCCATGGCCCGGCCCCAGCGGCGCGACGCCGCGGTATCCTCGGTAAGCAACAACAACCTCCGGAAAGCCGCCTGACCGCCGTCGGGAAGACTTCGGCAGACGCTGACAGCGCCTTCACCGGGAGATTACTTCCCCGAAGGCGCGGCGGCGCCCGGAAACGTTGACCCGCCGCGGTACTCGCCGCTCCCCCCAAAGACTTGCTGCGTTGCGATATTGCGCGAAGACCGCCCTTCGCGCAAAATTCCTGTTGATTTGTATGGGCTATGCCACATACCATATACCAGCGCTAAGACGATCCGACCGGTCGCGTACCTAAAGACAACAATGTTGCCGGCCCGCTCCCGCTGCTGAGTGGACAACGGTACCGGCGTCATAGGGAGGAGTCTGACGTGACTGCGCTGGAAAGCATTTCCCGCCCGGCCAAGGCCGCCGCGATCGCCTGCCTGTCCATATCAGCCGCCGCCGCGGCCACCCTGACCTCCGGCGCGGCCCTCGCGTGGGAGCCGACCAAGTCGGTCGAGTTCATCGTCCCCGCCGGCACCGGAGGCGGCGCCGACCAGATGGCCCGGATGATCCAGGGCATCATCCAGAAAAACAACCTCATGAAGCAGCCGATCGTCGTGATCAACAAGTCGGGCGGCGCCGGCGCGGAGGGCTTCCTGGACGTTTCCGGATCGAACCGGAACCCGCACAAGATCATCATTACCCTGTCCAACCTGTTCACGACCCCGCTGGCCACCGGCGTGCCGTTCTCCTGGAAGGACATGACCCCGGTCGCCATGCTGGCGCTCGACAACTTCATCCTGTGGGTCAATGCCGAGAGCCCGTACAAGTCGCCCAAGGAGTTGATCGACGCGGCCAAGGCCGGCGGCGCCAACAGCTTCAAGATGGGCGGCACGGGGTCCAAGCAGGAGGACCAGATCATCACCGCCGCGATCGAGCAGGCGACCGGCGCCACCTTCACCTACATCCCCTACAAGGGCGGCGGCGACGTCGCGGCCCAGCTTGTCGGCAACCACATCACCGCGAGCGTCAACAACCCGATCGAGGCGGTCGCCCAGTGGCGCGCCGGGGCGCTGCGGCCGCTCTGCGTCTTCGACGGCCAGCGGGTCCAGCTGAAGGAACCGATCGCCGACGGCAAGTCCTGGAACGACGTGCCGACCTGCAAGGAAAGCGGGCTCGACGTCGAGTACACGATGCTGCGCGGCATCTTCATGTCGCCCGGCGTCACCGCCGACCAGACGAAGTTCTACGTCGACCTGTTCCAGAAGGTCCGCGAGACCCCGGACTGGAAGGACTTCATGGAGAAGGGCGCCTTCAACACGTCCTTCAAGACCGGCGACGAGTACAAGGCCTGGCTGACCCAGGCCGAGGCGACCCACCGCACCCTGATGGAGAAGGCCGGCTTCCTCGCGAAGTGACGGCAGGCAGGCGGAGGTCCCGGGCGCGCCCGGGACCTCCATCCAGAGGGATTCCATCGGGGAGCGGCGGATGAGCCACCAGACCAACCAGCGTGACCGCGACGGGGACGCCGTCGCCACGCATCGTACCATGGAAATAGCGGTAGCCCTGCTGTTCGCCCTCGTGGCGGCGGTCGTCATGTACGACAGCAACCGCGTCGGCAACGGCTGGGCCAGCGACGGGCCGGAGGCCGGGTATTTCCCGTTCTATGTCGGCCTGATCATGTTCGTGTCCAGTTGCGTGATCCTGGCCAGCAACCTGCTGAGCCGGACCCCGAACACGACGGCCTTCGTCGAGCGCGGCCAGTTCATCCTGGTGCTGAAGGTCCTGATCCCGACCGTCGCGTTCGTCGGCCTGATCTGGGTGCTGGGAATCTATCTGGCGGCGGCCGTCTTCATCGCCTTCTTCATGTATTGGCTGGGCCGCTATCCGATCACCAGGATCCTGCCGGTCGCCGTCCTGATCCCGCTCGCGCTCTTCGTGATGTTCGAGATCTGGTTCCTGGTGCCGCTGCCCAAGGGGCCGGTCGAGACGATGCTCGGCTACTGATCCGTCCCCGTTCCCGAACCACGCGTCCGCAACACGGCAAAGCCGAACGGCCCCGCTCCCCCGAGGGCGGCGGTCCAGGTGGAGGGGTGCCTTGGAAGCTTTGATGAATCTGATGCATGGCTTCGGCGTACTCGCCGACCCCATGAACATCGTGTACATGTTCGTCGGGATCACGCTGGGGGTGCTGATCGGCGTGCTGCCCGGGCTGGGCGGCGCCAACGGGGTCGCGATCCTGCTGCCGCTGACCTTCAGCATGTCGCCGACCTCGGCGATCATCATGCTGTCGTGCATCTACTGGGGAGCCCTGTTCGGCGGCGCCATCACCTCGGTGCTGTTCAACATCCCGGGCGAGCCCTGGTCGGTCGCCACCACCTTCGACGGCCACCCCATGGCCCAGCAGGGCCGCGCCGGCGAGGCGCTGACCGCGGCCTTCACCTCCTCCTTCTTCGGCGCCTTCCTGGCGGTCATCCTGATCACCTTCCTGGCCCCGGTGATCGCCGGCTTCGCGCTGCGCTTCGGCCCGGCCGAGTTCTTCGCGGTCCAGCTCCTGACCTTCTGCAGCTTCGTCGGCATGGGCAAGGAATCGCCCTTCAAGGTGCTCACCGCCATGATGCTCGGCTTCGCCCTGGCAGCCGTCGGGCTCGACACCGTCACCGGCCAGCTGCGCATGACCTTCGGCACCATCGAGCTGCTGCGCGGCTTCGACTTCCTGATCGCGGTCATCGGCCTGTTCGGCATCGGCGAGATCCTGCTGACCATGGAGGAGGGCCTGGCCTTCAAGGGCAAGTCGGCCCGGATCAACCCGGCGGTCGTGCTGCACACCTGGAAGCAGCTGCCGAAATACTGGATCACCGCGCTGCGCGGCTCGATCGTGGGCTGCTGGATGGGCATCACGCCGGGCGGCGCCACGCCGGCCTCGTTCATGAGCTACGGCCTGGCCAAGCGCTTCTCGCGCAACGGCGCCCGGTTCGGCACCGGCGAGATCGAGGGCGTGGTGGCCCCCGAGACGGCGGCGCACGCGGCGGGCACCAGCGCGCTGCTGCCGATGCTGACGCTCGGCATCCCCGGCTCGCCGACCGCGGCGGTGCTGCTCGGCGGGCTGCTGATCTGGGGCCTGCAGCCCGGCCCGCTGCTGTTCGTCGAGCAGAAGGAGTTCGTCTGGGGCCTGATCGCCAGCATGTACCTGGGCAACGTCGTCGGCCTGATCGTGGTGCTGACCACGGTGCCGCTGTTCGCCTCGATCCTGCGCATCCCGTTCAGCATCATCGCCCCGATCATCATCGTGATCTGCGCGGTCGGCGCCTACACGGTCCACAACGCCTTCATGGACATCGCCGTCATGCTGGTGTTCGGCGTGCTCGGCTACGTCTTCAAGAAGCTGTCCTACCCGCTCGCCCCGCTGGTCCTGGCCCTGGTCCTCGGCGACATGGCCGAAAGCTCGTTCCGCCAGGCCATGCTGCTCTCCCAGGGCGACCTCGCCATCTTCTGGTCCAACCCCCTGGTAGGATCCATCGTCACCCTCGCCCTCGCCATGCTCTTCTGGCCCGTCATCTCCCTGGCCATCGCCCGGCTGCGGGCGCGCCAGGGGGGCAAGGCCGCGGTCTCCCTCAAGTGAGGGGGGCCGTGCCATGGCCGTCCCCCAGCCTGCGGCGGAGCAGGGCACCGAAGCCGGGACCAGCTTCAAGATGCAGGCCTACCGGGCCGTGAAGGACTCGATCCTGGCGATGGACGTGTACGGCCGGCGCGGCGAGATCCGCATCGACGACCGCGAGGTCGCCCAGGCGCTGGGCATCAGCCGGACCCCGGTGCGCGAAGCCCTGATCCTGCTGGAGCACGAGGGCTTCGTGCGCGCGGTGCCCCGGCGGGGCATCGTGGTGGTCCGCAAGACCCGGCGGGAGATCGTGGACATGGTCGTCGTCTGGGCGGCCCTGGAGGGCATGGCCGCCCGCCTCGCCACCGCCCGGGCCTCGGACGAGGACCTGGGCGCGCTGGTCCTGAGTTTCCGGGAAACGCCCCTGCTCGCCGACGCGCGGGAAAGCGGCGCTTCCGTCAGCCTCGTCCCGGGCTATCCCGACCGGGCGATGGAGCTGGGGCGCGGCCTGATACGGCTTTCCGGATGCGCGCTGATCGAGACGCTCACCGGGAACATGGCGCCTCACATGCGCGGCATCCGCAAGCTCGAACTGCTGGACGGGGAACAGGCGGCCCGGGCCGCCGCCTGCCAGCTCGGCGTGATCGAGGCCCTGGAGGCCCGCGACGCGGACGCGGCCGAGGCGCTGATCCTGCGCCACAACCTCGACCTCGCGCTGCACATCCAGAGGAGCTGCGATTTCCCCGACTGACGGCCCGCGGCAAACCAGAAAAATTCCCAGGAGGAAACGGAAGCCATGCAAGCGAAAGACATCATGACCTCCCCGGTCATCACCGTCGGCCCCGACGTTCCCGTGGGGCAGGTCGCCAAGCTGCTGCTGGAGAAGCGGATCAGCGGCGTCCCCGTGGTCGCCGGCGACGGCCGGCTGCTGGGCGTCGTCAGCGAGGGCGACCTGCTGCGCCGGGTGGAGACCGGGACCGAGCGCCGCAAGCCGAGCTGGCTGGAGATGCTGATCGGCCAGGGCAGCGACGTCGGCGACTTCATCAAGTCCCACGGGCTCCATGCCGGCGACGTCATGACCCGCGAGGTGGTGAGCGCCGCGCCGGACGCCAGCCTCCGCGACCTCGCCGAGCTGATGGAACGCAACGGCATCAAGCGCGTGCCGATCGTGGAGGGCGGCGGGCTGGTCGGCATCGTCAGCCGCGCCAACCTGCTCAAGGGCCTGGTGGAGGACCGGGCAGGGGCTCCGGTGCAGAGCAGCGACGAGCAGATCCGGACCGGCTTGGCCGACCTGCTGCGGCGCGAGCCCTGGGTCGATCATCGCCGGATCAACGTCGTCGTTGCCGACGGGGTCGTCCAGCTCTGGGGCTCCGTCGAGAACGACGAGCAGCGCCGCGCCCTGGTGATCGCCGCCGAGAGCCACCCGGGCGTCCGCTCGGTCGAGGACCACCTGACGGCCAACTGGTTCACCAACGAGGCGGGGTGAAGGGAAGCCCGCACACGAGGCTTGCGGGCGCTTTGGTATCTGGTATACGGTATCCCAGTAAGAAGAACCAAGGTAACCATAACCGGAGGAAAATGCCCGCCATGGAAGGACAGGAATTCACCATCACGTTCGCCGGCAACGATCAGGAAATCGGCGCCAGCTTCCCGGTGATGCAGGAACTGAGGACCCAATACACCGACCTGGGCGCCTATCGCGACCAGATCCGCCGGCAGATGGACGACGGCTACAATCTGGCGCTTCTGTGGTTCAACGGCGAGGTGGCGGGTTGCGCCGGGTTCCGCGTCCACGAGACCCTGTCCCGCGGAAAGTACATGTATGTCGAGGACTTGGTGACCTCCGCCAAGCAGCGCTCGCACGGCTTCGGCGACAAGCTGTTCGATTGGCTGCAGGCCCAGGCGCGCGAGCGCGGGTGCGCCCAGATGGAGATCATCTCCGGCGTCCAGCGCGGCGACGCCCACCGCTTCTACCACCGCAAGCGCATGACCATAAAGGCGTTCCAGCTCGTCCTGCCGATCAAGGCCGACTGACGCGGGGCTGCACCGATGCTGTCCACGGGACTTCTGGTGCTCGCGGCCTTCGTCGCCGGGGTGGTCAACGCCATCGCCGGCGGCGGAGCCTTCATCACCTTTCCGGCCATGGTGTTCGCCGGCATCCCGCCGGTGCTCGCCAACGCGTCCAGCACGGTGGCGCTGTTCCCGGGGCAGGCGACCAGCGCGCTGGCCTACCGGCGCGACATCCTGGGAATCACCGAGTTCAGCCTGCCGGTCTTCGTCGGCCTGAGCCTGGTCGGCGGGCTGGTCGGCGCGCTGCTGCTTCTCTACACGCCCAACGCGGTGTTCGCCGACCTGGTGCCGTGGCTGATGCTGTTCGCCACCACCGTCTTCGCGGTCGGCAACTTCGCGCCCAAGGGCGTTTCCGCCCGGATGAGGCTGTCGGGAACGGCCGTGCTGGCGGTCCAGTTCGTCATCTCGATCTATGGCGGGTATTTCGGCGGCGGCATCGGGTTCCTGATGCTGGCGGCTCTGACCCTCTACGGCATGCGGGACATCCACGCGATGAACGGGATGAAGATCCTGCTGGCGACATTGATGAACGGCGCCGCGGTCGCCGCCTTCGTCCTCGCCGGCGCCGTCCACTGGACCGCGACGCTGCCGATGGCCGTCGCCTCGATCCTGGGAGGCTACGCGGGAGCCCGCGGCGCCCGGCTGATCGACCAGAAACTGCTCAAGCTCCTGGTCGTCGGCATCGCCGGCGCCATGACGGTGTACTTCTTCTGGCGCCAGGGATGACGGCCCCGGCCGCTCGACGGAGGATTGAACGGAAAGGACCCATCCGGCTATGCTCCCGATCGAAGGGAGCATCGAATGCCAAGAAGTCCGTCAACCGCAAATCCCAGTGCTCCGAAAGAGACTGATCAGCAGGCCGCGACGCCGGAGGAGCTCAACCTCGAAAGCCTCGCCGGCGTGGCGGCCTTCCATCTGCGGCTCGCGGCCGAAGCTTCCCAGCAGGCGTTCAACCGGCAGATCGAGGCGATCGGGCCCAGCGTGCCCTACCGGACCGGGCACTACACGGTGCTCCGGCTGATCGCCAACAATCCGGGCGTGACGCAGACCGCGGTCAGCTCGGCGGCCGGCCGGGACAAATCGACTCTGACCCCTTTGTTGAACGATTTCGTGCGCCGGGGACTGGTCCGGCGCGAGACGATCTCGTCCGACCGGCGCAGCTATGCCCTGACCCTGACGCCGGAGGGCGAGGCGGCCCTGGCGGCCCTCGCCAAGGCCTCGCGGGCCCACGGCGCGGAGCTGGACCGGATCATCGGTCCCGAGAACAAGGCCGACTTCATCCGCATCCTGCGCCGCATCAAGGAAGAGCTGGGCTGAGGACCGTCCGTCCGCCGGGTACCGGCGGGCGTCGGGCCGGCGTGCCATTGTGCCCGGAAGCCTGTTACCGGGGCAGATCGGGCACTCCGCCGCAAGGACCAGCACTGCGATGCACGGCAAACTGTTCAACCTCTGGGACAAGGTCCATACCAGCCTCTGGCTCGTCCCCTCGGTGATGGTCCTGCTGGCCGTCCTCCTCAGGTGGGCCGCCTACCAGGTGGACATGGTCTACTCGGACGAGGAGGCGCTTCGGACCTGGTGGCTGCACAGCGGCAGCGGCGACGACGCCCGGAACCTGCTCTCGACCCTCGTGGCCGCCCTGATCACGATGGCGAGCGTGATGTTCTCGATCACGATGGTCGTCCTGACGCTGGCGGCGACGCAGTACGGCTCCCGCCTGGTGCGGACCTACATGTCCGAACCCCGCACGCAGGCGGCCCTCGGCACCTTCGCCATGACGATCGTGTATTGCCTGCTGGTCCTGCGCACGGTCGAGAAGGACATGCCCTCGGCGGCGGTGCCCCATATCTCGGTGAGCCTGGGCCTGGGTCTGGCGTTCGCCTGCATCCTGGTGCTGCTGTTCTTCCCGGTCTTATGTAGCAGACACCACCAGTACCGACTTGCCCGGAAGGCTTCGCCCGAGGACCATATCCTTTTCTGATCAAGGAGATAAGGGACATGGCCGAGGCGCATGTTGTCGCCGCCCTGAAGGACAAACGGGCCGAGTTGTCCGGCGTCATCGCCGATCTGGAGAAGCGGATCGGCCAACACCGGGCTGATCTGCTGCATGTTGACGCTGTCCTGCGGCTGTTCGCGCCCGAGTTCGAGCCGGCGGCGATCGCGGCGAAGGCGGTACGACGGCACAATGGCTGGTTCAGGCCGGGCGAACTGGCCCGGATGGTGCTGGACATCCTGCGCATGGCGCCGGCGCCGCTGGCCATCCGGGAAATCACGGTCCAGGTGATGGAGCGCCGTGGCCTGGATCCGGACGACCGGCGGACGGCGGAACTGCTGCGCAAGCTGGTCAACAACGCCCTGAACCGCCAGGCGACCGACCTGGTCGAGCGGCTCCAGGACGGCTCCCTGGTCAGCTGGCAGGTGCGCGCCTGATCAGGCGGCTGCGCTGCCAATAGCCGCAGAAGTCCACCGACGGGCGGGTGCGGGTGACCAGGACGATCACCAGGCGGACCTGCAGGCCGTTGCTGTCCCGCCGGTGATCCTCCTTCCAGGAGGCTTCCTGGGCATAGCGGATCAGATAGACCCCGGAGATGCGGTGATGATGGCCCATTTCGCCCCGGCGGAGCCGGGCAAAGCAGGCTTCCGCCTGGTTGGTGCAGGCCTCGGCGTTGGCATACTCGACCGAGTGGTTGATCCGCCGGGTGTCGAACCGGGCATGCAGCGCGTTCCAGGCCGGGGACTCGTCCGCATGCACCGTCGTGGCACGATCGACCCGGGCCTTGATGAAGCCGAGGGCCGCATCCTCGCTGTCGAACACCGCCGGGACCGTGCCGCCCAGACTGGTGCCGGACAGCGCGCGTTCCCGGATCACCACGACGACCTGGCGCCTGCCGCTCCGGTTCTCCGCCAGGCGCCGATCCTTGCGGTCCTCCTTCCGGTTCTCGGGCCGGACGTATCCGCCGACGTAACAGCCGTCGATCTCGACATGCCGCCCGGCGCCGCCGAGCTGCCGGTTCCGGAACTCCGCCGCCATCGCTTCCCGGATCTTGTGGGCCAGCACGAAGGCGGTCTTGTACTGGACGCCGAGGTCGCGGGAGAGCGCCAGCGCGGCCTTGCCCTTGACTTCGTCGCAGAAGATCACGACCGCAGCCAGGTAGTCGCGGATTTCCAGCTTGTGGAACGCGAACAAGGTTCCCGAGGTCGGGCTGAAATCCCGGCGGCATGCCTTGCAGCGGAACCGCGGCGCTCCGCTGGGCCGTGGACAGGCCCAGCAGGTCGGACAGTCGCAGTGCGGGCACACCGGCGCTCCGTCGCTCTCGGGCCAGCGGATCGTACGGAACATTGTCCAGGCCTCATCCTCGTCCATCCGAAGCACCTGCTTCAGGCTGATCGTCCGGGCGGCGGCGGTGAGGAGAAAGTGCTGCGACATGGGCGAACTCCGGTCCGATAACCGCCCGAGCGTACCGAAACGGGGCAGTCAGCGATGCTGTTTGTTCGTGTTATGTTCTTATTTGCCGCCTCCCCATATCCATCGCGCTGAACCCCTCGCAAGTTATCCTGCAGTCGATCCCCACTTGGTGGCGTCTGCTACATAAGACCGGTTCTTCCTGCACGCGGTCGCCCGCTCGATCATCGCCGAGACGGTGATCGGCCGGGTTTCCGGCGACCTGGAGAACAGCGTCCGGCGCATGCTCCCGGCCGCCGAGGCCGAGCCGGCCCGCGACGCCGCGTTGCCGGAGGATTTCGACGCCCGCGCGGACGTCGTGACGGCCGTCAACGAGGGTTACGTGCAGTCGATCGACTACGAGAGCCTGCTCGAACTCGCCACTCGGCACCGCGTCCTGATCAGGTTCGACTACCGTGCCGGCGAGTTCATGTGCCGGGGCGGCTGGCTCGCCTTCGTCTATCCCGGCGACGATCTGAACGGCGAGATCGAGAAGGGTGTCCGGGAAAACGTCCTGATCGGGGACCGGCGCACCCCCGAGCAGGATCTCGAGTTCTCCATCCGGCACCTGGTGGACATCGCGCTGCGGGCCCTGTCGCCGGCCATCAACGACCCGAACACGGCCATGGCGGTCGTCGACCGCCTCCGCGGAGCGCTGGCACAGGCGATGGAAAAGAAGCTGCCCACCACCATCCGCCACGACAGCCGGGGCATCCTGCGCATCGTCGGCGACGACACCGGTTTCGACGGGATCTTCGACGCGGCGTTCCACCAGATCCGCCAGGCCGCCGCCACCCATCCGGCCGTCGTCATCCACATGCTGGGCGCGGTTTACCGTCTCGCGGAGCATGTCCGCACCGCGGACCAGTGCCACGCCCTGCTGCGCCATGCCGAGTTGTTCGCCGCCGCCGGCCTCTCCCAGGCCGAGGAGCCCCGCGACCGCGCCGACATCGACGGCGCCTTCGCCGAGGCCAAGCGCAAGCTGCAGCGGACCCGGAGCATCCGCCGGGATGCCGCCGGGTCCGGACGGCAGGACCGGGATGGAACGGTCGTCATGTGGAGGGGGCTGCCGTCCCCTCCGTGACGCCGAGGTCGTCCCGAAGGCGGAAGCCCGGCCGCGACGGTACCGGCATCAGGCCTCCGCCAGCACCGGCGCGATCCGCTCCAGCGCCCAGTCCACCTCGTCGCGGGTGATGACCAGCGGCGGGGCGATGCGGATGGTGTGGCCGTGGGTGTCCTTCGCCAGGATGCCGCGTGCCCGCAGGGCCTCGCAGAAGCGCCGGGCGCCGCCGGCCTCGGGATGCAGCTCGACCGCCAGCATCAGCCCCCGGCCGCGCACCTCGCGCACCGCGCCGCTCCCCATGCCCGCCAGCTCCCGCTTGAAATAGGCGCCCAGCTCGGCCGAATTCCCGATCATGCCCTCCTCGACCAGCGCCTTCAGCGCGGCGCGCGCCACCGCGCAGGCCAGCGGGTTGCCGCCGAAGGTGCTGCCGTGCTGGCCCGGCTTCAGCACGCCCAGCACCTCCGTGTTGGAGAGCACCGCCGAGACCGGGTAGAAGCCGCCCGACAGGGCCTTGCCGATCAGGGTGACGTCGGCCTCGATCCCCTCGTGCTCCTCGGCCAGCAGGCGGCCGGTGCGGCCCAGGCCAGTCTGGATCTCGTCCAGGATCAGCGTGACGTTATGGGCGGTGCAGAGCTCGCGCACGCGCTTGAAGTATCCCGGCGGCGGGATGATCACGCCGGCCTCGCCCTGGATCGGCTCGACCAGGAAGCCCACGGTGTTCGGCGTGATCGCGGCATGGAACGCCTCCGCGTCGCCGAACGGCACCACCCGGAAGCCCGAGGGGAACGGGCCGAAGCCGCCCCGCGCGTCGGGGTCGGTGGAGAAGCCCACGATGCCGATGGTCCGGCCGTGGAAATTGTCGGAGCAGACGACGATCTCCGCCTGCCCCTCGGGCACGCCCTTGACCTCGTAGCCCCATTTGCGCACCGCCTTGATCGCGGATTCCACGGCCTCGGCGCCGCTGTTCATGGGCAGGATCTTGTGGGAATTGGTCAGCGCCGCCAGCTCCTCGTAGAACAGCGCCAGCTGGTCGTTGCGGAACGCGCGCGAGGTCAGGGTCAGCTTGCCCGCCTGCTCGACCATCGCCGCGAGGATGCGGGGATGGCAATGGCCCTGGTTCACCGCGGAATAGGCCGACAGGCAGTCCAGGTAGCGGTTGCCGTCCACGTCCCAGACCCAGACCCGCTCGCCGCGGGTGAGCACGACGTCGAGCGGCTTGTAGTTGTGGGCGCCCAGCGAGTGCTCGATCTCGATCAGGCCGGCGCTCCGGGACAGGGTGTCGGGGCTGGTGGCGACGTTCATGGGTTCGGTCTCCTCGCGGCTGGTTCGTTCAGGCGACGCGGATGCGCCGCGCCGGGCGGTCGATGATGGTCCGGCCGAACAGGCTGGCGGCCAATTCGGTCAGCAGGCGGGCGCTCTTGCCGCGCTCGTCCAGGAAGGGGTTCAGTTCGACGATGTCGAGCGACCCGACCAGCCCGCTGTCGTGCAGCAGTTCCATGATCAGGTGCGCCTCGCGGTAGGTGGCGCCGCCGGGCACCGTGGTCCCGACGCCGGGCGCCAGGCCGGGGTCGATGAAATCCACGTCCAGGCTGACATGCAGGTGGGCGTCGCCGCCGGCGATCCGGTCGAGCATCCGCCGCAGCGGGACCGAGACGCCGGTCTCGTCGATCGCCCGCATGTCGGAGACCTGGATGCCGCGCGCCTGGACCGCCTCGCGTTCGGTCGGGTCGATCGAGCGCAGGCCGAACAGGTGGAAGTTCTCCGCCCTGACCGGGACGAAGGGCCGGTCGCCCAGCAGGGGCCGCAGGCTCCGGTCGCCGCAGGCGAAGGCGACCGGCATCCCGTGCATGTTGCCCGACGGCGTGGTCGCCGGCGTGTTGAAATCGGCATGGGCGTCGAGCCAGAGCACGAACAGCTCCCTGCCCGCCTCCCGGCAGTGGCGGGCGATGCCGCTGACCGTGCCCATGGACAGGCTGTGGTCGCCGCCCAGGAAGATCGGGAACCCGCCGGCCCGCGCCATCAGGTAGGCATGGTCGTGGATCAGCCGGGTCCAGGCGGCGATATGGCCGAGGTTGCGGCACGCGGCGGCGGCGGCCGGGGCCATCTCGACCTCGACGGGCGCCGGGTGCGGCAGGTCGCCATGGTCGACCACGGCGTGGCCGAGTTCGCCCAGCAGGGCCGGAAGACCGGCGGTGCGCAGCGCCGCCGGCCCCATCACCGAGCCGGCCTCGCCGGCGCCCAGTTCGAGCGGGATGCCGAGCAGCGATACCCTCGCCGATTGCCGGGATTTGCCCGAATCCGTCCAACGCATGTGCCGATCGCTCCGATGATGTGAACCGGAGACGAGGATGACGTCACGTCCTGCCAACGAACAGCCAGGGATGTGCTAAGCTTTGCCGAGTCCATCAAGCAGATCGCCAGGCCCCGATGACGGATCGCCAATCCTCCCCCCGGCCCTCCCCTGCGCTCGACGCGACAGACCGCCGGCTGATCGAGCTTCTGCGCGACAATGCGCGCCTGCCGACCGCGACGCTCGCCCGGCATCTCGGCGTGTCGCGCGGCACGGTGCAGAACCGGATCGACCGGCTGATCCGGGACAAGGTGCTGCTCGGCTTCACCGTCCGTCTGAGCGGCGACGCCGGGGCCAGCCCGGTCCGCGCCATCGCCTCGCTGGAGGTGCGGTCGAGCGACCACCGCTCCGTGCTGGCCGCCCTGAAGCGCATCCCCGAAGTCACCCGCGTCCATTCGACCAACGGCCGCTGGGACCTGGTGGCGGAGATCAATACCGCCGACCTCGCGACGCTCGACCGGGTCCTGACCGAGATCCGCTCCACCCGCGCGATATCCCACTCGGAAACCAGCATCCTGCTGGCCGAGGTCGCGTGATGCCGTCCCTCCTCAGACCGGAATCCCGATGCCCGGCCCGACCCGGCGGATCAGATCGGCCACCGGCGGCCGGAGCGTCCGGAACGCCGTCAGGAAATCCTCGCACCGGTATGACGGCATCTCCGCCTTGATCCGCCGGGCATGGGTCCGCGCCTCCTCCCGCCGGTCCGCCAGGGCGTCGCAGAAGGCCGCGATGGCATGGATATGGACATGGGCGTTGGGCCGGCGCGCCGCCCGTTCGCCCCACGCCGCCGCTTGGCCGTAGTCACCCAGGTTCAGCCAGGCCAGGGCCCGCGCGCCCAGCATCGCGAACAGCAGGGGATCCAGGGGGCTCAACCGCTGCGCCAGTTCGGCGGCCTCCAGGGCCGCCGCGGCGTCGCCGCCCTGCGACTGGACGAAGGCGATGGTGTAGTGGCCGAGGGCGAAGTTCGGATTGAGATCGACCGCCACCCCCAGCTCCTCCACCGCGGGGTCCTGGCGCTTCAGGAGCCACAGGGCGCGCCCCAGCACCCAATGGGTCGTCGGGTCCCGCTCGTCCAGGGCGACGCTCTGCTCGGCGAAGCGGTAGGCGCGGTCGGCCTCGCGCCGCCAGTCGCCCAGGCGATGCAGGAAGGCGTCCTGGAAATGGGTGAAGGACAGGCCGGCATGGGCGCGCGCGCTCAGCGGATCCAGCCTCAGCGCCTGCTGGAAGAAGCCCCGCGCCGTGTCGTTGTCGCCGCGGGTAAAGCGGAACATGTGCCACAGGCCGCGGTGATAGGCGCCCCAGGCGTCCAGCCGTTCGGAAGGCCATGTCAGCGACCGCCGGATCTCCGCCACCTCGATCTCCGTCTCCAGGACGGCGGCGATCCTGGCGGTCAGCTCGTCCTGGACCGCGAACAGGTCGTCCAGCCGCCTTTCCAGCACCTCGCTCCACAGCACGGTCCCGCTCCCGGCGTCCACCAGCGTCACCGCCAGCCGCAGCCGGCCGCCATGGGTGCGGACCGTGCCGGTGACCAGGTACCGGGCGCCGAGCGCCTCGCCCAGGCTGCGCGGATCGATTCCGACGCCCCGGAAACGGAACGACGAGCCGTGGGCGATGACGAACATCGACCGCAGCCTGGACAGCCGCGTCAGGATGTCGTGGGCGAGGCCGTCGGCGATCCCCCCGCCTTCGGCCGGTCCGTCCAGCGTCTCGAAGGGCAGGACCGCCAGCGACGGCTTGCCCGGAAGCCCCTGGGGCTCCGGCCCGGAGGATACCGCCGGCTGGGGAGCCGCCGGCGAGGCCCAGGCCCGGGCGCGGATGCTGCGCAGCAGCTCCACGGTCCGCTCCTCCGGCTCGGCGTCGAGCCGGCGGCGCACCGCCTCGGCGCAGGCGTGGTATTGCAGGATCGCCTCCGAACGCCGCCCGGCCTGCGCATGGCCCCGCATCAGGCTGCGGTGCGCCTCCTCGCAGGCGGGATCCAGGACCAGCCAGCGCTCGGCCGCCGAGGCGGCGCCGTCCCAGTCCCCCCGCTCCTCGCACAGCGCGGTCAGGCGGGCGAAGACGCCGCCCGCGATCCGGGCGACCCGCGCGCGCTCGCCGGACAGCCACGTGTCGAAATCGTCCGAGCCGGTCTCCTCCCCCGGCAGGAGCGGCCCGGCGCACAGGTCGGCGGCGGCGCGCAGGGCGTCGGGGGTGCCCTCCCGGGCCAGCCGCTCGACGGCGGGAACGTCCACCCGCCCTTCCGGCAGCGCCGTGGCGACCGTGTCGCCGCCGGTCCGGATCAGGTCTCCCCCCGCCCGCTCGCCGAGGCGGCGGAGTTCCGTCAGCCCCTGGCGCAGGCAGTGGCGGGCGCTCCGCTCGTCACGGTCCGGCCACAGCAGGCCGGCAAGGCGTTCCCGGGGCACCGGCCGCGCCGCGTTCAGCGCCAAATAGGCTAGCAGCATCCGCGTCTTCCGCCCCGGCAACGCGACCTCGCGCCCGCCCGCGTCGGCGAGCGAGAAGCCGCCCAGCAAACGAAGCGTCGGTCCGTCCACGCGCCCTCCGGGGGAGCTTGCCCGAGCACCGGACCTTAGCAGGTCCGGTGCCGGCTGTCAGAGGCGCTTACGCCCGACCGGGCCATCCCCCGAAAGAGACCGCGTCCTGACGCCTGGCTGACGCCGGCCGGACGGCGGGCTGACGCCGGCGCGCGATCCTGGTCGCCGAAACCGGAAACGAGGAGCATGACATGAACGTCCAGACCAACCCCCTTCCCGCCATCCAGCCGCACAACGAGCGCGCCGCCTCCGTCTGGAGTTCGGGCGGGCGCGACTACGAGGAGATCATCCGCGGCGTCTATGACGGCATCGATACGACCGTCGCGGCCCTGGCGCCCCGGCCGGGCGAGCGCATCCTCGACGTCGCGACCGGCACCGGCATCACCGCCCGGGCCTGCGCGCGGCGCGGCGCCCATGTCACCGGGATCGACATCGCCGCCGGCCTGCTGGACGCGGCGCGCGGCTTGTCGGACGGGCTCGCGATCGACTACCGGCTGGGCGACGCCGAGGCCCTGCCGCTGGCGGACGCCGGCTTCGACGCCGTCGTCTCGACCTTCGGCGTCATGTTCGTCGGCCGTCCCGAGGCGGCGGCCGGGGAACTCGCCCGCGTCTGCCGGCCGGGCGGACGGCTGGCGCTGGCGACCTGGACGCCCGACGGCACCATCGCCGAGATGTTCGCCGTCATGCGGCCCTACATGGCGGCCCCGCCCGCCGTGTCGCCGTTCGACTGGGGCCGCCCGGAGCGGCTTCGGCAGCTGCTGGGCGACGCCTTCGACCTGACCATCCGGGTCGAGACCAGCCACTATGTGGAAACCGGCGGCGAGGCGGCCTGGAACACCTTCGTCACCGGCTACGGCCCGACCCGCGCCCTGGCCGCCAGCCTGGACGAGGACCGCCGGGCCGCGCTGAAGCGCGACTTCGTCGCCTTCCACGAGCGCTACCGCGAAGGCCAGGGCATCCACGTGCCCCGCACCTTCGTGCTCACCCTCGGCACCCGCCGGTGATCCAGAATCCGAATGGGAGGCCTTGCGGTCCGGCGTAGGTCGGCCTCGGCCGCAGGCCGACGCCGACGCCCTTTCCGGAGCGTCGGTGCAGGGTGTCGGCGTTCGCCCTTTCGGACGAAGGCCGACCTACGCCCGAGGGAGGAAATCCAAGGGCTTTCAGGCTTTGGAGATCATGCGAACCGGTCGAAACCGCCCTCAGTCCCGTCCTCCGGCCAGCAAGCGCCGGTAGATCGCGACATAGTCCGCGGCCATGCGGGTGTCGGTGAAGCGTTCCTCGAAGCGGCGGCGGACGGCGGCGCGGTCCAGGTCGGCGGCGCGGCCCACCGCGTCCACCGCCGCCTCCAGGCTGGTGACGGCGAAGCCGGTGATCCCGTCCTCGACCACCTCCGGCACGGCGCCGCAGCGGTAGGCCACCACCGGGGTGCCGGTCGCCATGGCCTCGATCATGACCAGCCCGAACGGCTCCTCCCAGTCGATCGGGAACAGCAGCGCGCGCGCCTTGCCCAGGAAGCCGTCCTTCTCCGCGTCGTTCAGCTCGCCGACGACCTCGACCAGCGGATTGTCCAGGTACGGCTTCACCCGCTTGTCCCAGTAGGGGCGGTCCTGGTCGTACAGGGTCCCGGCCAGCTTGATCGGCATCCCGGCGGCCAGCGCGATCCGGATCGCCTCGTGCGGCTGCTTGGTCGGCGAGAAGCGGCCGATGAAGGCGAGATAGCCCCCGGGTTCGGGATTGAAGTTGTACAGATCAGCGGGAATGCCGTGATACACCGTCCCGGCCCAGCGCGCCTGCGGCAGCGGCAGTCGCTGGCGGTCGGAGATCGACACCAGCGGCATTTCCGGAACGGCATCGTACAGGATCCGCATGTCCGGCCCGCCCAGCGGCATGTGGAAGGTGGTCACGGTGCGGTCGGCGACGTCCATGAAGCAGGGGAAATGCATCCCCTCCTCGTGGAAATGGACGATGTCGAACTCTTCCAGGTGCCGGCGGACCAGCGCGAAATGGGCGGCGAAGTGGGGCAGCGCGTTGGCGACCTGGCTGCCGTTCAGCGCCGTCGCCCGCGACGCGAGCAGCCGGGCCGAGGTGACCGCGTCGCCGCAGGCGAACAGCGTGACGTCGTGCCCGGCGGCGACCAGGGCCTCGGTCAGGTACGAGACCGCCCGTTCCGTTCCGCCGAAGCGGGTCGGCGGGATCGGGAAGATGATGGAACCTACCTGGGCGATTCGAAGCGGGCGCGGCATGGCATCGGTCTCGGCTGTCGGTGAAAATTGAGCGAGGGGGCTATGCCGCCCGCACCAATGTTGTGGAACTCAGGATCGCACGCGGTCGGTGGAGCAGTATTGACGCGATTAAATAATTACAAACTCCACCATCAGTAGATTATCTTCGGACATCAGGTCAATTGGAATTCCTGTCTTCCGGTTTTTAAACTTTTATGTAGGCTCCACCGCATCAAGCCGGCACGGGTTCGAGCACCCGCCCGATCGCGGCCGCCAGCTCCCCGACGAGCGGCTCCCTCATCACGGAGTGATGATCGCCGCCGGTCCGATGGACCGCGACCGATCCGGCTGCGATCTCCGACCAGCCGAGATCCGCCGCCAGCCCGGGACGGATGGCCAGCGCGTCGGTCACCCAGACGTCCACGGGCAGGTCGATCGGCCTGGGCCGGAAGTCCCGCAGGGCGTCCAGGTTGGCGCCGTAGACCGCCAGCATCCCGGCGACCTGGTCGCGCGTGACCGCCCCGCCGAACGCCCCGGTCGCGGCCAGCCGCCGGTGCACCAGGTCGATCCGGGTCTCCTGCCCGAACTGCTTCAGCACGGCGGCATCCAGGCCGAGATCGATCCCCATGGAGTGCTCGACCGCCCGGACCATGTGGAGCAGCCGCCCGGCCTCGTCCCCCGGCACGATGCCGTCCGCGAAGTCCTGCGGGTTGGCCGGCGCGTCGATCACGCAGACGCGGGCGACCGTCCGGCCGCGCGCCGCCAGCTCGCCGGCCAGGGCCGCGCCGAACGAGTAGCCGACCGGCACGAAGGGACCGGGCAGGCCGGCGGCCAGCACGGCGTCGGCATAGGCCCGCGCCATTTCCGGCAGCCCGCCGATCGGCGGCCGGGTATTGTCGAGCCCGCGCGCCTGGAGCGCCGCCACCCGCCAGCCCTCGGGCAGATGCGCGGCGAGCGCCGCGTAGCTGAGGACATGGCCCGAGACCTCGTGCGGCAGCAGGATCGTGCCCCGCTCGCTCCCCGGCGGCACCGCCTCGGACCGCAGCATCACCAGCACCTCGTCGGCGCCTCCGGACCGGGCGTCGATCAGCGCCGCCTGCCGGGCGACCGTCCCGCCGGAGAACAGGCTGGCCAGCGGCAGCCGGCAGCCGAACGCCGCCTCGACCCGGGCCATCAGCTGGACCGCCAGGAACGAGTGCCCGCCAAGCTCGAAGAATCCGGCATGGACGGAGGTCACCGGCCGCTCCAGCACGGCGGACCAGATGTCGAGCAGCGCCGTCTCGGTGGCGCTCGGCGGGGCCAATCCGTCCGGGATGTCGGCCGCCGGTTCGGGCTCCGGCGCCCCGGCCCCCTCGTCCCGGCGCTCCAGGACGCCCTCCCCGGTCCAGCGCACCGTGATGCCGGTCGGGACCGGCGCCTCCCCCGGCCGCTCCAGCCAGAGCGTTCCCGGCAGGCCGACCGGCACCGGCGCCCGGTCGGCGTCCAGGACGTGGGGGATCGTTCCGGGAGCGACAAGATCGGCGGGCGCCCGCCCGGCCCGCTGCCAAGCCCGGATCGCCTCGGCCTCCGCCCCGGCGTCGGCCAGGGGAAGCCGCAGCGCGCCGGCCTCGGGACGGGCCGCCAGCTCGGCCAGAAGATGCGTCAGGTGCCGGGCCAGCCGCTCGACCGTTCCGGCATGGAACCGGTTGGCGTCGCATTCCAGGACGGCATTGATGCCGCCGCCCTCCTCGACCAGGGTCAGCAGCACGTCGAAACGGGCGACGCCGGCATCGTCGGCCAGCGGCGTGACGGTCAGCCCCGGCAGGTCGAGCCGCCCGCCCGGCGCGTTCTGAAGCACCATCATGGCCTGGAACAGCGGCGTCCGGTTGATCGAGCGCTTCAGCCCCAGGGCGTCCACCACCAGTTCGAACGGCGCGTCCTGGTGGGCATAGGCGTCCAGCGTCACCCGGCGCGCCCGCTCGACCAGTTCCAGCCCGGATGGGTTGCCCGACAGGTCCAGCCGAAGGGCCAGGGTATTGACGAAGCAGCCGATCAGCCCGGCCAGGTCGTCGCGCATGCGGTTCGCGATCGGCGTACCCACCACCACGTCGGACTGCCCGCTCCAGCGCGACAAGAGCAGCGTAAACCCGGCATAGAGCACCATGAACAGCGTGGCGCCGCCGCGGTTCGCCAGCCCGCGCAGGGCTTCGGTCTCCGCGGCGCCGATCCGGAAGCGATGGCACCGGGCGGGGCGGTCCGCTCCGGATGCCCGCGGCGCATCGGCGGGAAGCTCCAGCACCTCCGGCGCGCCGGCCAGCCGCTCGCGCCAATGGCCGACCAGCCGTTCCAGGGCGGCGCCGGAAAGAGTCCGCTGCTGCCAGGCGGAGAAGTCGGCGTACTGGACCGGGAGCGGCGGCAAGTCCGCGGCCCGCCCCTCGGCGGCAGCGCGGTAAAGCTCCGTCACCTCCCGCGCCAGCACGCCCATCGACCAGCCGTCCGTGACGGCATGGTGGAGCACCGCCACCAGAACGGCGGAGCCGGGGGCGAGCCGGACCAGCGTCATCCGCAGCGGCGGCCCGCGGTCCAGGTCGATCGGCTCCAGCGCCAGCGGCCGCAGCGCCCGCCCCAGGCTCTCCGGATCCGGGCCGGCGGGAAGCGCGAATTCCGATCCGTCCAGCACGGCCCCGTCCAGCACGGCCCCGTCCAGCACGGTCAGGGGCGCCTCGAACGGCTGCATGATCTCCTGGAAGGGCCGGCCGTCCACCACGGGGAAGCGGGTCCTCAGCGTCTCGTGCCGGGCGATCAGGCCGGTCAGCGCCCGGCGCAGCGCCGCCTCGTCCAGGTCGCCGTCCAGCTTCAGCCCCAGCGCCACGTTGTAGACGCCGGTGCCGGGCATCAGCCGGTCCAGGAACCACAGGCGCTGCTGGGCGTAGGAGAGCGGCAGCACGCCGGTCCGGTCCGCCCGCGGGATGATCCCCTCGGCGGCCCCCTGCGCGGCGTCCGGCCCCAGCCGCTCCGCCATCTCGGCGGCGAACTCGGCGACCGTCGGCCGCTCGAACAGCAGGCGCAGCGGCAGGTCGATTCCGAACCGGGCGCGGATGCGGGCGATCACCCGCGTCGCCAGCAGCGAGTGGCCGCCGGCCTCGAAGAAATTGTCGCGGATGCCGACGCGGGCGATGCCCAGCACTTCCGCCCAGGTCTCCGCGACGGCGGCCTCCAGCGGGGTGCGCGGCGGTTCGCCGTCCGCCCCGGCCGCCGGCCCGTCCTCCCCCGGTTCCGGCAGGGCGCGGGCGTCCAGCTTGCCGGTCGGCCCGAGCGGCAGCCGGTCCAGGAAGACGAAGGCGCCGGGCACCATGTGTTCCGGCAGGCGGGACGCCGCGTGGCGGCGCAGCGCGCGGCCCAGCGTGCCGCGCCGGTCCGGCGGCGCGGGCTCGTTGAGATAGGCGGCCGGCGCCTCGGCGGCGGCCGGCGCCGGCGCGCATCCCGCCGGCATCGGCTCGCCCGGCCGGCGGAACCAGACGTCCAGGCGCCCGTCCTCCGTCCCGGCGGTCCATCCCGGGACCGCCTCCCAGCCATGCTCCCGGGCAAGCCGAGCGATCGCCGCCCCGTCCAGCCCGTCCGCCGGATCGACGGGCGGCCCGTCCGCCTCGATCCAGGCCAGCGCCTCCAGCGGCCGGGCCAGCCGCCGGTTCGGGACGCCGGAGATGCCGAAGCCGGAACCCTCCCGCGCCAGCCTGCCGGCCAGCAGTCCCTCCCCATCGCCATCGGCCCAAAGCGAATATTCCGCCGCCGCAACGGTCCCGGCTCCGCCCTTGACCGTGACGACGGCGTCGTACCGGAAGCGGGTCAACTCGTTGTCTCCCGCCGCGGCCTTCGGCATGGCGATCACGCCGGCCACGTCGGGCCGCCGCGCCAGCGCCGCGAAGAAGGCGGGATCGACCAGGATCTCCTTCTCGCGCTCGACCGCCCGCGCCAGCCGGCGCGCCAGCTCCAGCCGGGTCCGCCCCGCCCCGGTCGCGGCGGCGATGTCGGCATGGAACGCCCGGAGCAGCACGCGGTTGCGCAGATCGCCCAGGAACAGCCGCCCGCCGGGCGCCAGCCGGGCCAGCGCGCCCTCCACCACCGCCATGAAATAGGCGCGGCTCGGGAAATATTGCGCGACCGAATTGATCACGACCAGGTCGAAGCCGCCGGGCACCCCGTCCAGGTCGGCGGCCTCCCGCCGCTCCACCGTGACATGGTCCAGCCCCCGGTCCGCCGCGGCGCGGCGCAGCCGCTCGACCACCGGGGCGGAGAAGTCCAGCCCGTGGTACAGCTCGACCGACGGCGCCAGCCCGAACAGGATCATCCCGGTGCCGCAGCCGATCTCCAGCACCCGGCGCGTCGCCAGCGCCCGCAGCCGGTCCAGCGTCTCGTCCAGCCAGGCGCGCATCTCCGCCGCGGGGATCGGCGCGTTGGTGTAGCTGTCGTTCCAGCCGGAGATGTCGAAGTCCTGCGCTTCCCCATCCCCGCCATAGATCATGTCGAAGGCGGCGCGCCAGCCCTCGTCGGCCTCGGCCTCGCCCCCTGCCTCGCCCCCTGCCTCACCGTCAGCGCCGGGGCGCGGGACGACATAGGCGACCAGCCGCTTGGCGTCGCCCTCCCCGCGCGGCACCACCGCCACGTCGCCGACCGCCGGGTGGTCGGACAGCACGGCGTGGATCTCGCCCAGCTCGATCCGGAACCCGCGCAGCTTCACCTGGGCGTCGGCGCGCCCGCGATATTCCAGGTCGCCCGCCGGGGTGACCCGGGCCAGGTCGCCGCTGCGGTACAGGAGCCCGCCGCCGGCGGGATCCAGGACGAAGCGTTCCGCCGTCAGCTCCGGCCGGTTCAGGTATCCCCGCGCCACGCCGGCCCCGCCGACCCAGATCTCCCCGACCATGCCGGGCGGCACCGGCTCGCCGTTTCCGTCGAGCAGGCGGATGAACAGGTCCGGGATCGGCTCGCCGATGACGCTGCCCAGCCGGCGCTTGACGTCGCGCCAGCGGATCGGCCGATAGGTCACGTGGACGGTCGTCTCGGTGATGCCGTACATGTTGACCAGCCGCGGCGCGTCGTCGCCGTGGCGGTCCAGCCAGGGCTCCAGGCTGGCGAGGTCCAGCGCCTCGCCGCCGAACACCACGAAGCGCAGCGCCAGCTCGGATTCGCGCGGGTCCGCCTCCTCCGCCTGGATCAACTGGCGGAAGGCCGACGGCGTCTGGTTCAGCACCGTCACCTTCTCGCGGCACAGCAGGTCGTAGAAGGCGTCGGCCGCCCGCGCCACCTCGCGCGGGACGATCACCAGCGCGCCGCCATAAGCCAGGGCGCCCCAGATCTCCCAGACCGAGAAGTCGAAGGCGTAGGAATGGAACAGGGTCCAGACGTCCCGCGCGCCGAAGCGGAACCACGCGTCCGTCGCGTCGAACAGCCGGGTCAGGTTGCCGTGGGTGACCAGCACGCCCTTGGGCCTGCCGGTCGAGCCGGAGGTGTAGATCACATAGGCCAGGTCGTCCGGCCCGACCGAGACCGGGACGAACCCCTCGGCATCGGCGTCCCCGCAGTCCTCGACGCACAGCACCGGCACCCCGGTCCCCGCCGGCACCCGGGGCGCCAGCGCTTCCGTCGTCACGACGGCCGCGACGCCGCTGTCCTCCAGCGCGTGGGCGACCCGGTCGGCGGGATAGTGCGGATCGAGCGGGACATAGGCCGCCCCCGCCCGCAGCACGCCCAGGATCGCCGCCGGCATCTCCAGGGAAGGCTCGAACCACAGGGCGACGCGGTCGCCGGCGCCGATCCCCAGCGCCCCCAGCCGCCCGGCGATCGCGGCGGACCGCCGCTCCAGGCTCCCGTAGGTTTGCCGCTCGCCGTTCAGCCTCAACGCCGTGGCCGCGGCCCGCTCCCGCGCATGGCGGACGAACCGGTCGTGGACCCCCTCGGCGAAGGGCGCCGCCGGGCGCTTCGGCCCGGTCAGCAGCGCCGCCCGCTCGTCCGGCCCGATCAGCGGCAGGCGCGACACCGGCGTGTCCGGCGCCGCCGCGGCACTCTCCGCCAGGGTCGCGAACTGGCGCGCCAGCCGGGCGACCGACTCCGCCTCGAACAGGTCCGTGTTGTAGGAGAACACCCCGGACAGGCCGCCGCCCGGCTCCTCCCGGATGAACAGCTCCAGGTCGAAGCGGGCCGCCTCCTGGGTCAGAAGCGGCTCGACCGCGAACTCCCCGCCGGCGGTCGGCGGCGGGGCCGCGTCCAGCAGCGTGAAGGCGACCTGGAACAGCGGGTTCCTGCTGGTGTCGCGCGGCAGGTCCAGCGCCTCCACCAGCATCTCGAACGGCAGGGTCGCGTGGTCGAACGCCTCCAGCACCAGCCCGCGCTGCCGCTCCAGCAGCGCCCGGAACCCGGGATCGCCGGAGAGGTCGCCGCGCACCACCACCATGTTGACGAAGAACCCGACCAGCCCCTGGGTCTCCAGCCGCTCCCGGTTCGCCAGCGAGGTGCCGACCGGCACGTCGTCCTGCCGGCAATGCCGCCCCAGCAGCACCTGGAAGACGGTCATCAGGGCGGTGAACTGGGTGGTCCGCGCGGCGGACGCCAGCCGGCGCAGCCGGTCCGCCGTCCCGGCCGGGATGGTGAAGGGGACCAGCGCGCCGTTGAAGCCCTGGAGGCGCGGGCGCGGCCTGTCGGTCGGCAGGTCCAGCACCGGCAGCCCGGCCAGCCGCCCGCGCCAGTAGTCCAGGTCGCCGGCGACGCTGTCGGGCCCGTAGCTCTCCCGCTGCCACGCCGCGAAGTCGGCGTAGGAGACCGGCAGCGGCGCCCAGGCCGGGGCGGCGCCGGACAGCCGCGCCCGGTAGGCCGACAGCAGGTCGCCCGACAGGATGCCCAGCGACCAGGCGTCGGCGGCGATATGGTGGATCGCCAGGACGATCGCGGTCCGCGACTCCGCGATCCGGATCGCCGACGCCCGCAGCGGCGGTCCCCGGCCCAGGTCGAACGGCCGCGCGCTCTCCTCGCGGATCGCCGCCGCCAGGGCCTCGGCGTCCTCCGCCCGGTCCCGCCAGTCGCGCAGGTCCACCGGGACCGGCCCCGCCGGCTCGACCACCTGCTCGCCCTCGCCGTCGCGCTCCTCGTAGCGGGTGCGCAGGACGGCGTGGCGGGCGACCACGTCGCCGACCGCCGCCTCGAAGGCCTCCGGCTCGAACCGCCCGCCCAGCCGGAAGGCCAGGCAGATCGTGTAGGCGGCGTTCCCGTCCAGCCGGTGCAGGTACCACATGCGCCGCTGCTGGAACGACAGCGGAGCCCGGTGCGGCCCGCCGTCCATCCGGCGGGACTCCATGGCGGCCTTGCGCTGCGGCGGCGGATCGCCGTCTTCGTCCAGGAGAAAGTCGAGAAGGTCCAGGTCGGCTTCGCTGCTGTCGATATCTGGCATGGCGAGCGTGGGTTTCCCGATAGGCGGTTAATGGATTACGCTAGTATTGATTGCATACAATAGTAATATTCCATCCCATTCGGATAGGATGGTTGAAGCTTCTCTACTACTTTTCGTGCGGGATTCGGTCAAGCGCGATCGACACGACGCGCTGCTTCGGCGGTGTTTGCCGCAGGCCACGGGCTGGCGATGCATTGATGACATTTATTTGTCCCAGGCATGGTTATCGGCCGCTAACTCTTTGGAAACCGGGGTCGACCAAAGTGCCGGCCAGCAAAGGAGCCGGACATGAACCTGGTTGAACTGGATCGTTTTCTTCCCCGCGACCGCCGAGCGCGCGGCGGACTTCTGTCGACCGCGGCGGCGGCCGTGGCCCGCTGGATCGGGATCGACGCGATCTCGCGCGCGGAAAAGCGCCTGCACGCGATGACCGACGGGCAGCTCGCGGATATCGGGATCACCCGCGTGCAGATCGCCCAGGCGGTGCGTTACGGCCGCAACGCCGTGACCGAGCGCGGGGCCGAGATCATCCCGATGCGCCGCCGGCCGACTCGCCCGTCCGGCGGCCCCGACGTGCCGCACGCCGCCTGACCGCCGCGGGTCGCCCGGCTGGCCGTTGATCCGGTCCGCGCCGGCGGCCATGATGCCGCCGCTTCCGTCCGGCGCCCTGCGGAAGTCGAGAGCAACCTGAAAGCGGAACGATGGTGGCAGCCCCGGGAAATCCCGACATCTACTACGTGATGTCCGATGAGCCGGCCGTGTCCGACCTCTGCGACTCCTACCGTTCCCTGCTGGCTCCGGAGGAGATGGAGCGCTACCGGCGCTACCTGAACGACCGGGCGCGGCGCGAATACCTCGTGACCCGGGCGCTGGTCCGCACCGTGCTGTCCCGCTACGCCGACGTTCCCCCGGCCGCCTGGCGGTTCAACTCGAACGCCCATGGCCGGCCGGAGATCGCCGGCCCCGCCCTGCCCGGCCCTGACCTCTCCGGCCTCCGCTTCAACCTGTCCAACACGAACGGGCTGGTCGCCTGCGCCGTCGCCGCCGGCTGCGAGATCGGCATCGACGTCGAGTGCCTGGAGCGCGCCGGCGACGTGATGGAGCTCGCCGACCGCTTCCTCGCCCCGGCGGAAGCGGCCGACCTGCGATCGCTTCCGCCCGCCGGCCGGCCCCTCCGATTTTTCACCTACTGGACCCTGAAGGAGGCCTACGTCAAGGCGCGGGGCCTCGGCCTGTCGATCCCGCTCGACGGCTTCGCCATCGACCTCTCCGATCCCGCCCGCATCCGCATCGCCTTCGAACCCGGCCTGGAGGACGACGCCGCCCGCTGGTCCTTCGCGACCTTCCGGCCGACCGGGAACCATCTGATGGCGGTGGCGGTCGGGCGGCCCGACGGATGCCCGCCTGCCCCGCCCCTCCAGGCCCGCCTGCACCGGGTCGTTCCGCTGGGCACCACCGGCGGGCCGGGCGCGGCCCGCTGATGGACGGCGTCGCCCGGGGCCGGCCACCAGGCCGTCAGTCGTCGGACTGGAGGAACAGCAGCGGCGCCAGCTCCTCGCCGGCGGCGACCTGGCTGTAGCATGCGGCGGTGTTGGCCGCCCAGTTGGTGTTGATCGCATAGGTGACGTCGAGCGTGGTCTCGCCGGTTTCCGAGAAATCGACGAGCAGCGCGGGGGAGAGGAGCTGATAGGCCGCCATCCCTGCGGTCAGCGGATCGGTGTCGAACGCGATCAGGACCGTTTCGGCGGGGGTGACGACGTCGATGATCCCGCCGTAGAGCGGCAGGGCGAAAGTCGGTTCGTACGCGCCGCCGACACCCTGCCAGGAAAGCTGCTGGCACAGGCCGCAGAGGAACTCGCTGGTGGTCGTGTTGTCGATATAGATCTCGGTCGCGGAGCCGTTGGCGACCACTTCCCCGGTTCCGGCGGCCGATGTCACCTGAAGGGTCTGGCCGGCCGTGATCGAGTAGGTCGTGCTGGCGACGACCGGCTGCCCCTGCGCCAGGGTCGTGCTCGCGGTCGGCGAGGTATAGGCTTCCGTCGACGTGTTCCAGCCGACCGTGTTCGACAGGCTGTATCCGGTAGTCTGGAACCAGACCACCGGGGCGCCGCCCCCCATGGTGGTGCACACCGCCTTGAAGACGAGCAGCCTGAATCCCGACCCTATGAGGTCGGTCAGCGTGTCCTGATCCATCGTGATCTGAATGCTGTAACTGCCCAAGCCGTTCCCTCCATCGCGTGTGCCGCCGCCTGCGACCCGATAGCTCGGCCCGGCCGGCCGGAGGCGTCATGCCCGACGCCCCCGGCCGGCCGGATCCGCTTCAACTCACCGGGTCAGGACGACTGGACCAGGATCGGGGTGATGTCGGTGGCGGCCGGGTACTGGGTGCACCATCCCTCGGTGTTGCCCGACCAGTTGTTGTTGATGTCGTAGCTGATCGTCGCCGCGGTCATTCCGGTCATGTTGACCAGCAGGCTGGGCGCGTAGCACTGGTAGACGACCGACCCCGTGTCCACCTGCTCGGTCTGGAAGACCACCATGACCTGTTCGACCGGCGTGATGGTGTCCAGGTTGTTGCCGTAGAGCGGCAGCGCGCAGAGCTGGGAGCCCGCCGAGCCCTGGACCGACTGGGAGATGCCGCAGGTGAACTGGGTGCTGGTCTGGTTGAGGATGGAGATGACGCTGGCGTCGGACGAGTTGACGACCGTGCCGGTGCCCGCGACGGAGTTCACCTGGAGCTCCTGGCCCAGGTTGATGGGGTAGCTGGCGCTGGCGTTGATGACCGTGCCGTCGGTGAAGCTCGTCTCCGTCGAGGTGTAGGCCTCGTAGCTCTCGGTCCAGGTGATCACCGTGTTTTCCGAGATGGTCTGGGTCTGGAACCAGACCAGCGGCGCGCCGCCGTTCGCGTTGGCCGCCTGTACCGCCTTGTAGGCGTACAAGTAATAGCCGGAGTTCAGCAGGTCATTGACGGTAGTATCGTCCATGGTGATGGTCAGCGTATAGGTGGTCGACATCTCAAGTCCTTGTCTGTATATGGATCGAAATTATGAGCAACTTGGATTATGCGCGGAGCTGCAACGCTCGTTGCGGCCAATCCTTGGCCTGGTGAAGCCGTCATGAGTACTTTAGCATTCTTCATTAAACGGCCAAAAAAATGCCTTGTTATAAATATTTCTGCTTCTTATCACGTATTTATAGGCCTCTGCTCTCCCCATCATAAGCGAACATTCTTGAATTTTATTTACCTTGAGCGTCGCGATCGCCAACGTCACGATGCATATAGAACCCTATCTAAGCACCGCGTCAACAGAAAATCTCATTATTTCAAAACAGTAATACTACATCACTACTTCTTCCTACATGGATACTCATGAAAAATACTTCAGTATGGGATCTGAATACAATCGTGCCGCGGATCGCGCCACCTTTTCGGAAGTTCCTCCGCCGCGACTGCATCCCTGTTTGATTTCATCGCGGGGAATCGAGGCAGCGGCAGCCTGCCAGGGCTTGCCGATGGTTGCAGGAATGCGAACCGCGCCCCGGAATCGGCGTTCGACCGTAGATCGGCCTTCGCCCGTCAGGGCGAACGCCCACGCCCTGCATCGACGCTCCGGCCACGCTGTCGGCGTCGGCCTTCGGCCAAGGCCGATCTACGATGACCGTCACCGCCGCGCTTGAATAACGTCGATGAATAGGATAAAAAGCCTTTATCGATCCTATGCAACCGAAGGCGCACCCCGATGACCGCAGCGGCCTCCCCGTCCCCGCCCTTGTCCCGCCTCACGCCTCGTCAGGAGGAATTCTGCCAGGCCATGGCCGCCGGCGTCGGCGGGGCGGAGGCCGCCCGGCGTGCCGGCTACTCGCCCAACGGCGCGAAGCAGCGCGGCGCGTTCCTGATGCGCCAGCCGGAGATCCGCCTGCGGATCGACGCGATCCGGGCGTCGCGCCGCAGGCTGCACCAGACCCGGCTCGACGAGGCGGAAGGCCAGATCGCGGCCATCATCGACATGGCGCTGGAAGCCGGGCGGCCGGCCCTGGCCCTCCGTGCCGTCGAACTGCGCCTCAGGCTGTGCGGCGTGATCCAGGACAAGCGCATCGCCCACCACTACCAGGGCTGCCGTGATGGCGCACCCCACCCCGACGCCGATCTGGAGAACCTCGCTGCCGACCCGCAGGAGGAGCTGGATTTCCTCCGCACCCTTTCGGCCGCCGGTCGCGCCGCCGCTCCCGCCGGGGCGGATGACCCCGGGATGACCAAGGATGACCTTTCCGAAGAACCGGCCCCGGCCGAAGCCGCTCCCGTGCGCCCCGCGCCCCGCAAGGCCGTGGTCCGCCATCCCGCCCCGGACGACTCCCTGATGATCGTCAGTGACCTTCACGCGGTTTCGCGAAGGATCACCGTCCCACCGGCTCCCGCCGCCGCTCCCGCCGGCGCAAGGTCCTGACCATGGACGCCTCCGACCGCCTGCGCCACCCTCGGCACGAGCTCTTCGCCCTGCACCACGCGCGCGGCGCCGGCTTGGCCGACGCGGTCCGGCTCGCGGGATATTCGCCCCAGGGTGCCCGCCAGCGCGGCTGCATCCTGATGACCTGCGGCACCATCCGCCGTCGGGTCGAGGAGCACCGCGCCCGCTTCATGTCGGAGCGCGCCGGCCACGTCGCCCGCGCCATGGACCGCCTGGACCGCATCGCCGGCATGGCGCTGGACTCCGGCCGACCGGCCACCGCCCTCCAGGCGACCCGCCTTCAGCTCAAGCTGGCCGGCGTGATCCGCGACCGCGACATCATGCTCTACCGGCCGTCTCCGGACGACGACCTCGCTCCGGTCATCTTCGACCCGCGCGAGGGCGAGGATCCGCCCTTTCCCGCCGGGGTCAATCCGACCGGCCGCGCCACCCGGCCCGACGGCCCCGACCACCTGTATGCCGAAGAGATCTGGGCCGGCTTCCAACCGCCGCCCGCCCCGGCCGGCGACGCTCCCGATCCCGTCCCGGAAGACCAGCCCGGCGTGCCGCCGCCGTTGCTGCACTGAGCGACAACGCCGCTCAGCTGAATCAAGCGGCGCTGCCGCTCCGCCGGTTAATCATATTTTAGAAGTAATGTTCCATTATCCCCTGCCGCCCGCCGGCAGCGTCAGGAAGCAGGGAAGATTCCGGAACAGCCGATGGCCACCAAGAAAAGCCGGCCCGTCAGGATCGACACGATCGCGTCGGGCAAGCTGCGGCATCCGATCCAGGCGGGCAACCTGCTCAGTTCGGCGCCGAACGTGATCATGCACGGGCCGGCCTACCTGATGGTGGTCTCGGCCTTCGCGATGCTGGTCTATTCCCTGTTCGCCTCCAAGGACATACTGGTGATGGCCCCGCTGACGCTCCAGCGCCAGGCGGTGTCGGTCCAGGCGGTCGGCGGCGGCCTGATCGAGGCGCTGGAAGTCGGCGAGAATTCCCCGCTGTCCGCCGGCGACCCGATCGTCACGATCCAGGAAAAGATCCGCGCGGCCTCCACTCCCGAGCAGGAGGCGATCCAGCGCCAGATAGACGATCTCCAGATCCAGGAACGGGAGTCGCTGAAGGAGTACGAGTTCCGCTCCAACCAGCTCGAACTGGACCGCCGCAACCTGTCGCAGCGCCGCTCGACCGAGCAGGCGGCGATCGACAACCGCATCCGCCAGATCGAGATCCAGGTCCAGACCGCCCAGCGCACCCGCGCCGGCATCGAGGAGGACCTGAGCAACGCGCGCCACGACCTGGCCGGCAAGCAGGAGCTGTTCGCCAACCGGGACATCGCCCGGATCGACCTCCAGCGCGCGCAGAGCCGGGTCAGCGACCTCCAGCGCGCCGCCAACAACGCGGAGGCCGAGATCCAGAACATCCGCCTGGCGCTGGAGACCGCCCGGGGCGAGCGCCGCCAGCTGGCCGAGACCTATTCCCAGGAACGCCTGGACAACGAGATCCAGAACGTCCGGCAGGCCCGCGAGCGCGACCAGAAGCTGATCGCGGAAAAGGTGCTTGAACTGAACAACCGCCTGCTCCAGTCGCGCACGCTCGTCCCCGGCGTCCGCTACGAGGGCGACAAGGCCTATTACGCCAGCCTGGAGGACGGGATCGTCACCGCGGTCCATGTCCAGCGCGGCGTGATCGTCAATGCCGGCACGCCCATGATCACCATGGTCCGCAACACGGCCCCGCTGGAAGCCCAGGTGTTCGTCCAGAACCGCGACATCGGCAAGATCCGGCGCGGCCAGAAGGTGCAGGTCAAGTATTTCGCCTATCCTTACCAGGAATACGGCATCCAGGACGGGGTGATCGCCGACATCGGCACCCGCCCCGGCAGCGAGCCGGAGAACCGGTCCCGCTATCTCGTCACCGTGGCGCTGGAGCGCGAGACGATCGCCGCCCGCGCTGGCACGCCCAAGGCGCTGGAGATCGGGCTGGAGGGCGTGGCCGAGATCAAGACCGGCGAGAAGCGCTTCATCGAACTGTTCTTCGCCCCCGCCTCCCGCTTCTTCCAGGGGCAGGAGGAGGAATGAACTCCTCAGCCGCCCCGGGGCGCTGACCAAGGCACAGACCCAAGGCACCGACCCAAGGCACCGACATGGACACGATCGAGACCGTCAGGAACACCGCAGCACTCGAAGCGATCCGCTCCGTGCTCCAGACCCATGTCCTGTTCAACGTGCTTCCCGCCGCCGAGAAGCGCGCGATCGAACTGCTGCTGGAGGTGCGCCAGGTCCCGGCCGGCAAGCGCCTGTTCACCCAGGGGGCCGCCGCCGACGGCATGTACGTGATCCACGACGGCACCGCGCGCCTGAAGGAGAACACGGGATCCAAGCTGGTCAGCGTCGGCCTGATCGAGCCGGGCGCCACCATAGGCCAGACCTCCCTGCTGGAGGAGACCCGGTGGCCGCACCACGTCATCGCCGAGACGCCGCTGACGCTGGTCTGCCTGCGCGCCGACCGCGCCCGCCTGCTGATCGCCGAAAGCCGCGTCGTCGACGAGCATTTCCGCCGCTATGTCGGCCTGGTGGAGGTCGGCGAGCGGCTCCGCGCCCTGCTCGGCAACGCGACATACTCGGCGGAGGAGTTCTCCGACCTGCTGTCGAAGATGGGCGTCAAACTGATCCGGGCGGACAGCGCGGTCTTCACCCAGGGCGACCACGACCCGCGCCTCTACTTCATCGAGAGCGGCGCCGTCGAGCTGATCCGCGCCCCGATCTCCGGCGACCCGATCTCCCTGTCGCGCTGCGGCCGGGGCACCCTGATCGGCGAGACCGGCGCCCTGCCCCGCCGCTCGCCCAAGGGGGCCGCCAGCGGCATCCAGACCTACACCGCCAGGGCGCTGACCGACGTGACCGTGCTGGTGATCTACCAGCAGACGGTCGAGCGCATCCTGTCGCTCAATCCCGAGCTTCGCCAGCGCCTGTCCGAGCGCGCCCGCGACATCGAGCAGATCGAGGCCGACGAGATCGCGGCCCGCAAGCGGGCGGAGGGGGTGGACCTCCGCATCAAGCTGGCCGAGGGCATGTCGGAGGACGAGTTCCGCGCCGCCGCCAAGGCGAAGGAGGCCACCAGGCTGGCGGTGATCCGCCAGAACACCCAGGCCGACAGCGCCGCCGCCTGCCTCGCCATGGTGATGGGCCATTACGGCCGCAAGTTCACCCTCGGCCAGATGCAGGAGGTCACCGGCCTCAACACGCCGGAGACCAACCCGGACGAGATCATCCGCGGCGCCGAGACGCTGGGCTTCCGCGCCAAGGGCTACGCCCTGACCTATGCCGACCTGAAGGGGCTGAAGCTGCCCGCCATCATCGGCTGGCAGGGCTATCACTGGATCGTGCTGGTCAAGGCCGGCGACCGGGAGGTGGAGGTCGCCGACCCCGCCAAGGGCCTGGCCAGGATCAAGCGGGACGAGTTCATCGCCTCCTGGACGGCGGCCGACGTGGCCGGCGTGCTCGACCGCCGGCCCGACGCCGGCGTGCTGATCGCGCTGGAGCCGACGGTCAAGTTCGAGAAGGAGGAGGAGGCCAAGTCCTCCATCCGCCACTTCATCAACTACATCATGCCGTACAAGAAATATTACGGCGAAGCGATCCTGGCGGCGGTCGTGATCAACATCCTGGGCCTCGCCTCGCCGCTGTTCGTCCAGACCATCGTGGACAACGTCGTGGTCCACCACGACGTGGGCCTGCTCAACATGATGCTGGGCGGCATGGTGCTGGTGGCGGTGCTGACCACGGCCATGTCGGTGGTTCAGAGCCTTCTGCTGGCCCACACCACGTCCCGGCTCGACATGCGGCTGATGTCTGAGTTCTACCGGCACGTGCTCAGCCTGCCGATGGACTTCTTCCTGACCAAGAACAAGGGCGAGATCCTGGCCCGCTTCGGCGAGAACCAGAAGATTCGCGCCATCCTGACCGGCTCGACCATCACGGTGCTGATGAACACGCTGATGATCGTGCTCTATTTCCTGATGATGTTCGCCTATTCGGTGCCGCTCAGCGTGATCGTGGTGATCTTCATCCCGATCTATATCGGCATCGTCGTGTACTTCACCCCCAAGATCAAGGCGATCGCGCAGGAGATCTTCATCACCAACTCGCAGTCCCAGTCCTACCTGATCGAGAGCCTGAACGGCATCGAGGCGCTGAAGGCGACCAGCAACGAATACTTCGCCCGCGCCCGGTGGGAGAACGCCTTCGTCGAGAACGTCAACCGCAGCTTCCGCCAGCAGAAGCTGAGCCTGATGTCCAACAGCCTGTTCAAGCTCGCCACGCTGGCGTCCAGCATCGCCGTGCTCTGGATCGGCGCCACCCAGGTGATGAGCGGCGACATGAGCATCGGCGAGCTGATGGGCTTCAACATGCTGATGGGGCTGGTCACCGGCCCGGTCACCCAGATGGTCAACCTGTGGAACGAGCTCCAGGAGGTCCGCATCGCGATCGACCGCGTCGGCGACGTGCTGAACGTGAAGTCGGAGCACGTGACCGTCTCCGCCCCGGACAAGATCCAGACCCAGGTCCGCAACCTGGAAGGCGAGATCAAGTTCGAGCAGGTCAATTTCAGCTACAACACCAACGACCAGAAGCGGTCGGTCATGCACGGCTTCGACCTGACCATCCATCCGGGCGAGCACGTCGCCTTCGTCGGTCCGTCCGGCTGCGGCAAGAGCACGATCGCCAAGATGGTGCTGGGCTTCTACAAGCCGGCGTCCGGCGACCTGATGATCGACGGCAAGGACATCCGGACCATGGACCTCAACTCGCTGCGCCGGAACATCGGCGTGGTGCTCCAGGACACCTTCATCTTCGGCGGCACCGTGGCCGAGAACATCGCATTGGGCGACCCGGAGCCGGACATGCAGGCGGTGCAGGAAGCGGCGAAGCTGGCGGGGTCGGAGGACTTCATCATCAACTTCCCTCTGGGCTACCAGACCCGCATCGGCGAGAAGGGCATGGGCCTGTCGGGCGGCCAGCGCCAGCGCATCGGCATCGCCCGCGCCCTCTACCGCCGGCCCAAGATCATGATCTTCGACGAGGCGACCAGCGCGCTCGACAACGAGTCCGAGGCCCGCATCACCCAGGAGCTGAAGGGAGTCCTGGTCAACCGCACCTCGATCACCATCGCCCACCGCCTGACCACCGTGATGGACAGCGACCGCATCTGCTTCATCAAGGACGGCAAGGTCCAGGAACAGGGCACCCATACCCAGCTCACCGACCCCGAATTCCTCAAGGAGAACGGCTACACCGGCCTCTACTACCAGCTCGCCCGGACCCAGTTCGACCTGCCCGCGCTGGAGTTGAAATGAGCCGTATTGTCGGGCCGGCCCGCCGGGGATAAAAAGGCCGCTTCACCGTTGATCAGTACGGAGAGATGGGCGTGTCCAGGCGGACTCCGGCGACGATGGCTCTGGAAAAGGCGAAGAAGCCGTTCGAGCTCCTGCAATACGACTACGACCCCGAAGCGCCGTCGATCGGCCTCCAGGCCGCCCAGGCGCTCGGGCTGCCGCCCTCGGCGGTGTTCAAGACCCTGATGGTGGTGGCGGGGGACGAGCCCTGCATCGGCATCATCCCGTCGGACCAGGAGCTCAGCCTCAAGGCGATCGCCGCCGCGGCAGGCCGCAAGTCCGCCGCCATGATGCGCCCCACGGACGCCGAGCGGATCAGCGGCTACCATGTCGGCGGCATCAGCCCGCTGGGCCAGAAGAAGCGCCTGCGCTGCTTCCTCGACGCCTCGGCGATGGACCTGCCCTTCGTGGTCGTCAACGGCGGCCAGCGCGGCCTTCAGATCAAGCTCGCCCCCGCCGACCTGGTCGCCGCCACCTCGGCGGTGGTCGCCGCCCTGGCGGCGGGCAGTTTCGGATTGAATTCCTAAGCTCGGTCCGGTACACGTATCCCCGGCATCAAGCATGGATTCCGCGTCCCTCAAGTAGGTCGGACTTCGCCCGAAGGGCGAACGCCGACAGCAGACTCCAACGTTCCCGTACGGTGTCGGCCCTAATCACGACATCTGCGGCCCTGGCAGGGGAACGGCGGCGTCGCGCTCGAAGAAATCGGGAAATCGTTCGGCCAGTTCGGGCAGCGAGGTCAGGATCTCGCGCAGATGCAGCCGCATCGCCGCTTCCGCCCGGTCGGCGTCGCGGGCGGCGATCCAGTCCACGACGGCTTGGTGCTGCGCGATCAGCCGGTCCACCGGGGTCGCGTGGGGCACGCTGAGATAGCGGACGCGGTCCATCTGGGCCTTGGTCTCCTCCACCACCCGCCAGGCATAGTCGCAGCCGACGCCCATCGCGATGCCGCGGTGGAATGCCTCGTCCAGGTCCATGAAGCGGACCGGGTCGAGAGACCCGGCGGCGTCGCGCTGGGCGTCCAGGTTGGCCCGCAGCCCGGCGATGCCGCCGGCCGGCATCTCGGCGCAGGCCCGCCGGACCACGGCCAGTTCGACGGCTTCCCGTACGAACCGGGCATCGAAGACCTGTTTCATGGAGATCTTGACGATGAAGGTTCCCCGCTGCGGCCGGATGGTCACCAGCCCGGCTTCGCTCAGCTTGATGAAGGCTTCGCGCACAGGCTGGCGGCTGACGCCCAGCCGGGTCGCGATCTCCTGCTCCGACAGGGCTTGGCCGGGCTGGAAAGCCATGGTCACGATCGCGTTCCGCACCTCGCGGAAGACACGCCGGGCGACCGGCTCCGCCGAACTCGCCTCGATCCTCTCCAGCATCGCCGCCCCTCCCCGTTGTCGCCACTCCAATATCGCCGCCGCAGGGCCGCCTTCTCAATACAAGAAGCTTGCGGCGGATCAACTTGCATACTACCATACTAGTCAAGAATGGAAGAACGGCATTTCCCCGGGGAGGACTGCATGACCCGCCGACTCGATGATCGGACGCTGGAGACGCTGGGCGCGGAAATCGAGCGGCCCCGCCATCCCCGAACCTCGCTGCAAACCGGCATCGTCCATATGGGCCTCGGCGCCTTCCACCGCGCCCACCAGGCCGTCTATACCGAGGACGCCCTGAACCGCCGGCCGGGTCCCTGGGGAATCTGCGGCGTGTCCCTGCGCAGCCCGGAGACCCGCGACGCCCTGGCTCCCCAGGACAATCTCTATACCGTGGCCGTCCGCGACGCCTCCGGCCAGCGGCTCCGCGTGGTCGGATCGCTGACCGAGACGCTGGTGGCGCCCGAAGACCCCGCGGCGGTGCTCGACCGCCTGACCCGGCCGGAAGTCCGCATCGTCACGATCACCGTCACCGAGAAGGGCTACTGCCACGACCCGGCGACCGGCGCCCTGAACGAGCGGCACCCCGACATCGTCCACGACCTGGGCAATCCGGACCGGCCGCGCACCCTGGCGGGCTTCCTGGTGGAGGCGCTGGACCGCCGCCGGCGCGATCGCACCGATCCCTTCACCGTGCTGTCGTGCGACAACCTGCCCGGCAACGGCCACGTGGCCGCCGGCATCCTGCGCCGCTTCGCCGAGCTGCGCGACCCCGACCTGGGCCGCTGGGTGGCGGACCGGGTCGCCTGCCCCAGCAGCATGGTCGACCGCATCGTCCCCGCCACCACCGACGAGGACCGCGCCGGCGTGTCCGCCGCCCTGGGCGCGGAGGATGCCTGGCCGGTCATGGCCGAGCCGTTCAGCCAGTGGGTGATCGAGGACCATTTCCCGACCGGCCGCCCGGCCTGGGAGCTGGAAGGCGCCGAGCTGGTCGCCGACGTGCGCCCCTACGAGTTCATGAAGCTCCGCCTGCTCAACGGCAGCCATTCCTGCATCGCCTATCTGGGCTATCTGGCCGGCCACGCCACGGTGTCGGACGCCATGGGAGACCCGCATTTCGTCCGCTTCGTCCGCGACCTGATGGACGAGGAGGTGACCCCGACCCTCGACGTGCCGCCGGGCGCCGACCTGTCCCGCTACAAGGCCGCCCTGCTGGAACGCTTCGCCAACCCGGCCCTCAAGCACCGGACATGGCAGATCGCGATGGACGGCTCGCAGAAGCTGCCCCAGCGCCTGCTCGGCACCATCCGCGACCGGCTCGCCGCCGGCCGGCCCTTCGATCGGCTGGCGCTCGGCGTCGCCGCCTGGATGCGCTATGTCGGCGGCCGGGACGAGGCCGGGCAGCCGATCGACGTGCGCGACCCGCTGGCCGACCGCCTGGCCGCGACGCCCGCCCCCGCCCTGTTCGGCGTGCGCGAGGTGTTCGGCGGCGACCTCGCCGGCAACCCCGCCTTCACCACCGCCGTGACGCGCGCCTACGACCGCCTGGTGGCGGTCGGCGCCCGCGAAGCGGTCCGGACAATCCGCTGATGACCAAGCCCTTTCCGTAGGTCGGGTAGAGCGGAGCGGCACCCGACGCCCAACGCTCCGGCTGTGTCGGCTGCCGCTCCGCTCTAACCGACCTACAAGCCGGCGGCGCATCACCCCTGCCCCTTTGGAGACAACAGACAATGGAACAGACCTGGCGCTGGTTCGGACCGGAGGACGCCATCCGCCTGCCGCATGTCCGGCAGGCCGGCGCCTCCGGGATCGTGACCGCCCTTCACCACATCCCCTACGGCGTCGTCTGGACGGTCGAGGAGATCGAGAAGCGCAAGGCCATGATCGCGGAGGACGCGTCCCTGGGCCTGCGCTGGAGCGTGGTGGAAAGCCTGCCCGTGTCGGAGCCGATCAAGCTGGGCGAGGGCGACCTGGAGCCGCTGTTCGACAATTACCGCCAGTCGCTCCGCAACCTGGCGGCCTGCGGCATCACCACCGTCTGCTACAACTTCATGCCGGTGCTGGACTGGACTCGCACCCAGCTTGCATATCCCCTGCCCGGCGGCGGACGGGCGCTGCGCTTCAATGCGCACGAGTACGCGGCCTTCGACTGCTTCATCCTGGAGCGGCCGGGCGCCGAGGACGAGCACGCCCCCGAGGTGATGTCCCGGGCGCGGGAGTGGTTCGACAACGCTTCGGAGGACGATAAGCGCCGGCTGCTTGCCAACATCATGGCCGGCCTGCCCGGCGCCTTCGACCGCTACGACGCGCCGGGGCTGCGGCGCATGCTCGACCGCTACAAGGGCATGACCCGCGACGGCCTGCGCGAGACCCTGGCCCGCTTCCTGCGCGAGGTGATCCCGACCGCGGAGGAAGTCGGCATCCGCATGTGCATCCATCCCGACGACCCGCCGCGCCCGCTGCTCGGGCTGCCGCGCGTCGTGGGCAGCGCCGACGACCTCGCCTTCATCGTCGGCGCCGTCCCGTCGGACGCCAACGGCATCACCTTCTGCACCGGCTCGCTCGGCGCGGGGGTGGACAACGACGTGCCGGCCCTGGCGAAGCAATTCGCCGGGCACATCAAGTTCGCCCACCTGCGCAACGTCGCCAAGGAACCGGACGGGTCGTTCATGGAAGCCGACCATCTCGGCGGCGACGTGGACATGGTGTCGGTCGTGACCACGCTGCTGGAGGAGCAGAAGCGCCGCCTCGACGCCGGCCGGGCCGACTGGCGCATCCCGTTCCGGCCGGACCACGGGCACGAGCTCCTGGACGACATCGGCAAGCCGACCCACCCGGGCTATCCCATGATCGGGCGGTTGCGCGGCCTCGCCGAGATCCGGGGCATCATGACGGCGGTGTCGGCCCTGCGCCAGCTCCCGGTCTGAAGGCGTACTCCCTCGTCCCACACTTGACAGGGCGGGCGGATGGCCGGATCATGCAGGTCAATTGGTCAGACCAAATGACCTGACAAGTTCCCGGCCAGCCGGGGCCTCGGGGGAGGGTTCGCCGCATGCCGATCGAGACGATAGAACCGCGCCGGCTCTACCGGCAGGTCGCCGACCATCTGAAGGAACTGATCGATCGGGGCGAGTACAAGGTCGGCGAACGGCTGCCGACCGAGCGGGAGCTGTCGGACAAGCTCGGCATATCGCGGCCGACCGTCCGGGAAGCCCTGATCGCCCTCGAAGTCGAAAAGCGCGTCCGCATCCGGGTCGGCTCGGGCATCTACGTGACCGAACCCCCCGAGGCGCCGTCCCACCTGCCGCCGCTGCCGGCCCCCGTGGAAGGTCCGTTCGAGCTGCTGCGCGCCCGAGCCTTCATCGAGGGTGCCATCGCGGCGGAAGCCGCGACCCACGCCGGCAGTTCCGACATCGAGACGATGGACCGCCTGCTGGAGGCGATGGAACGGGCCAGCGGCTCCGGCAACGCGGAGATCATCGCGCTGGACCGCCACTTCCACCAGGCGATCGCCGCCACGGTCGGCAACGCGGTGATCCTGCGCTTCGTCGGCGACCTTTTCGACCAGCGGATCAACCCCTATTTCCAGCGCCTCTCGCGCTATTTCGAGACACCCGACACGTGGCGGGCCGCGATCGGCGAGCATCGCGCGATCCGCGACGCCATCGTGGCGCGCGACCCGCAACAGGCCCGCGAGGCGATGCAGCACCATCTCCAGCAGTCGCAAAGCCGCTTCTCCGCGAGCTTCGAGGAGGAGCAGGTCCCGTCCGGCACCTAAGGAGCCGGCACCGCGTACAGAGTTCAGCACCCAGGGGAGGAAATGAGAAGATGTTGAAGACATACGCCGCCGCGTTCACGGCGGTCATGGCGCTCGCCGTCACGGCGCCGGCCCAGGCCCAGACCAACCTGAAATGGGGCCACGCCTACGAGACGTCGGAGCCGTTCCACACGGAATCGGTCCGGGCGGCCCAGGAGATCGAGAAGCGCACCGACGGGCGCTACAAGATCACCGTGTTCCCGGCCTCGCAGCTCGGCAAGGAAACCGACCTCAACCAGGGCCTGACCCTGGGCAGCGTCGACATGATCGTCTCCGGCTCCAGCTTCGCCGCGCGGGCCTATCCGCCCATCGGCGTCACCTATTACCCCTACGTCTTCCGCGGCCCGGAGCACCTGATCGCCTATACCAAGAGCGACGTGTTCAAGGATCTGGCGGCCGGCTACGAGAAGGCTTCCGGCCACCATATCCTGGCCGTTACCTATTACGGCACCCGGCACACCACCGCCAACAAGCCGATCAAGACCTGCGAGGACATGCAGGGCCTGAAGATCCGCGTGCCCGACGTGCCAGCATACCTGGCGATGCCGCGCGCCTGCGGCGCCAACACGGCCCCGATCGCCTTCGCGGAGGTCTACCTGGCGCTCCAGAACGGCACCGTGGACGCCCAGGAGAACCCGCTGACCACCATCGAGGCGAAGAAGTTCTTCGAGGTGCAGAAGCACATCATCCTGACGGGCCACATCACCGACCACGTCAACACGACGATCGCCGGCCGCCGCTGGGCCAAGCTGTCGGACGAGGACAAGAAGATCTTCACCGAAGTCACCCAGGAAGCGGCGGCCCGCGCGACCAAGATCGTGCAGGACCGCGAGGCGGCCCTGGTCCAGACCTTCAAGGACCGCGGGCTGACCGTGGAGGAGGTCGACAAGTCCGCCTTCGAGAAGGTCGTGCGCGCCAAGGTCCCCCTGGAGGACTTCAAGTACCGCCAGGAGGACTACGACCGCATCCGCGCCGTCCAGTAAGGCATCGCGGCACCGGCGCCGGCGGGGAACTTCATCCCGCCGGCGCCGGAACCGCCCGTGAATTCCGAGAGGTCGAGTTCCGAAAGGTCATCAGGACGTGTCGCAGCATCCTCCATCCAACGTCGCCGCCACCGCCGACGAGATCGCCCACGCCTTCGAGGAGGAGGTGGAGGTGGTCGACCTGTCCAGCTACTCGGTCGAGGACTGGATCACCCAGATCATGTTCTGGGCCATGGCGGTCGCGGTCTTCATCCAGTTCTTCACCCGCTACGTCCTCAACGACAGCCTTGCCTGGACCGAGGAGGTCGCGATCAACTTCCTGGTCGGCGTCGTCTTCTTCGGGTCGATCATGTGCGTGCGGCAGTCGCGGCACATCCAGGTGGACGTCCTTTACCATTACATCCCGTCGGGGCTGGCGCGCGTGCTGTCGCTGTTCGTCGACGTCGTCCGGATCGCCTTTTTCGGCTACGGGGCTTATCTGGTCTGGAAATACTCCTCCCTGATCAGCGAGGAGCGCATGACCATGATCGACCTGCCGAAATCCATCGTCTTCTACACCGTCATGGTCGGCTTCGCGCTGATGTGCCTGCGTGCCGTCCAGGTGATGGTCGAGAACCTGCGCCGGGGCTATTCGGTGCTGGAACGTCCCGACGCCTTCATGCCGCCGATGGGAGAGTGACGCCATGACCCTGCTGATCGTCTCCTTCCTCGTCCTCATGGTCGTGGGTATCCCCGTCGCCGTCTCAATGGCGGTGGCGTCCCTGCTCTACCTAGTGGTCTACGACGTGGCGCCCGACGTGATCGTCGCCCAGCGCATGATCGCCGGCGTCGAGAGCTTCCCGCTGCTGGCGGTCCCCTTCTTCATCCTGGCCGGCAACCTGATGAACATCGCCGGCGTGACCGGCCGCATCTACAGCTTCGCGGTCGCCCTGGTCGGCTGGATGAAGGGCGGCCTGGCCCAGGTCAACATCATCGGCTCCGTGATCTTCTCCGGCATGTCGGGCACCGCGCTGGCCGACGCCGCCGGCATCGGCACCATCGAGATCAAGGCCATGAAGGACCATGGCTATCCGGTGGAAGCCGCGGTCGGCGTGACGGCGGCCTCGGCGACGCTCGGACCGATCTTCCCGCCGTCGCTGCCCTTCGTGATCTACGGCATGATGGCGAACGTCTCGATCGGCGCGCTGTTCCTGGCCGGCATCATCCCGGGCGTCGTCATGACGCTGCTGATGATGGTCACCGTGGCGCTGATCGCGCACAAGCGCGGCTGGGGATCCGACACCGGGTTCGAGTGGAACCGGCTGGCGGAGGCCGGGCTCGAGGTGATCATCGTCCTGACCTTCCCGATGGTGGTATACGGCCTGATCTGGGCCGGGCTGTCGGTCAACGTGGCGCTGATCGTCTCCTTCGCGGCCCTGATCGCGCTGGACTGGTATTTCGACTGGTCGGCCGTGATGGCGCTGATGACCCCGATCATCCTGATCGGCGGCATGACCATGGGCTGGTTCACCCCGACCGAGGCGGCGGTCGCCGCGGTGATCTGGTCGCTGTTCCTGGGCCTGGTGCGCTACCGGACCATGACCTTCCGCACCCTGGCGAAGGCCGGTTTTGACACCATCGAGACGACGGCGTCGGTCCTGTTCATCGTCACCGCGGCGTCCATCTTCGCCTGGCTGCTGACGGTGGGCGAGGCGGCGCAGGGCCTGTCCGACCTGATCCTGAGCATCACCGACAACAAGTGGGTCTTCCTGATCCTGGTCAACATCCTGGTGCTGATCGTCGGCTGCTTCCTGGACACCATCGCCGCGATCACCATCTTGGTACCGATCCTGCTGCCGATCGTCCTGAAGTTCGAGATCGACCCGGTCCATTTCGGCGTGATCATGACGCTGAACCTGATGATCGGGCTGCTCCACCCGCCGCTGGGCATGGTGCTGTTCGTGCTGTCCCGCGTCGCCAAGCTGTCGGTCGAGCGGACCACCATGGCCATCCTGCCCTGGCTGGTGCCGCTGTTCATAGCGCTCCTGATGATCACCTTCATCCCCTTCATCACCCTGTGGCTTCCCCAGACGATGGGATTGATCCGATGACCGCATCCGCATTCGCAGCAACCCTGTACGGCCCCGAGGACCTGAGGATGGTCGAGCGTCCGCTCGACCGTCTCGATCCCGGAATGGTCCGCGTCCGGTTCGGCGCGGGCGGGATCTGCGGGTCCGACATGCATTATTTCCGCCATGCGCGGACCGGCGACTTCGTCGTCACCTCCCCCCTGGTGCTGGGGCACGAGGTCGCGGGCGAGATCGTCGAGGTCGGCGCGGGCGTGGCCGGCCTCGCCGTGGGAGACCATGTCGCGGTCAACCCGTCGCGCTGGTGCGGCACCTGCGTGCGCTGCCGGGAAGGCCGCGAGAACCTGTGCGAGAACATCTACTTCATGGGCTCCGCGTCCAAGACGCCGCACATGCAGGGCGGCTTCGCCAGCCTGTTCGACGCGACGGCCGCCCAGTGCGTCAAGGTCCCGAAGGAGCTGTCCTTCGCCGCGGCGGCTCTGGCGGAGCCGCTGGCCGTCTGCCTGCACGCGGTCGCCCGCGCCGGGGAGATGGACGGCCGGCGGGCGATCCTGTTCGGCGCCGGACCGATCGGCCTGCTGACCATGCTGTGCGCCAAGCTGGCGGGCGCCTCGGAAGTGGCGGTGGTCGATGTCGCCGCGGCCCCCCTCGCCTTCGCCGAGCGGCTCGGCGCCGACCACGTCGTCGATGTCTCCGGCGGCGACGAGGGCCTGCGAGACCTGTCGGCGCGGCGTTCCTTCGACGTCGCCTTCGAGGTGTCGGGAACGCCGGCCGGGCTCGCCTCGGCGATCGCCAGCGTCCGGCGCGGCGGCACGGTGGTCCAGATCGGCAACCTCGCCGGCGGCATGCTGCCGGTCCCGGCCAACGCCGTCATGTCGAAGGAGCTGGACTTGAAGGGATCGTTCCGGTTCGGTGCCGAATATGCGCGGGCGGTCTCGCTGATCGTGTCGGGCGGCGTCGACGTGATGAAGCTGGTGACGGCGGAGCGGCCGCTGGCCGACGCGCCGGAAGCCTTCCTCCTGGCGCTCGACCGCTCCCAGAGCGTCAAGGTCGTGCTGACGGCGTCCTGACGGACAGCGGGCCGGGACGGCAGGTACGCCTCCGCCGTCCCGGCCATGCCGTCAAAGGTGCCGTCAGGCGGCCAGGACGCCTTTGCTCTTGGCGGTGTGCGTCGCGATCAGGTCCATCAGCGGCGGCGACAGGCAGTCATAGGGCTCCAGCTTCAGTTCGCGGAGCCGGCCCCGGACGCCGGCCATCTGTTCCGGCCTGGCGCCGGACTCGATGATGGAGGAGACGAAGGCCGCGAACTCGGGCGCGCTCCAGCCTTTCTGGTCGGACAGCTCCGTATGGATGAAGTCCAGGCCGTAGAACGGATGGGCGGTGTTCTCGATCCGCCCGTACATGTGGACGCCGCACTCCTTGCAGGCATAGCGCTGGATCGCGGCCGACGGATCCACGACCTGGAGCTTGTCGGCGTTCGCCGTGACCTTCAGGTTGTCGCGCGGCACCACGGCCACCATGGAGAACAGCGCACCGGCCGGCTTCCAGCACTTGGTGCAGCCGCAGACGTGGTTGTGCGCCGAATTGCCCTTGATCTGGACCTCGACCCGGTTCTGCGCGCATTTGCAATGCAGCGTGCCTCCGGCGAAGTTGGGCGCCCCGGCGACCACGCCGTTGTCGACGGAGGGATGGATCTTCACCGAGCTGTAGCTGACGGTGTTGGTGGGAGCGTTGCTTGCGGTGGTCTTATTGTTGCTTTTTCGCCAAAACATATGTTTCCTCCCGTTCGTCTAGCCCGCAGTGGATTCGGCCAGCGTTCATTTGCAGGGTAATGGCACCACTTCGGTGCATCCCGATAGTTTCGGACGGCTGTCTACAACCTTCCGAACTTGATCTTGTCATAATCTATTGCCGCCCGCCATGAGCCGGACGCATTAGTCCAAATTTCAGAGACGATCGGCACACTATTGACGCGAGCCTCCGGCGCGGGCTCCGGCGTCGTCACATGACGGCCAGCAGGAGGAGCGGCAATGTCAGGAACGCCAGCACCGTCGATCCCAGCACCATGGCCGCGACCTCCTCAGGCGAGTTGTTGTAGCGTAGCGCCCAGAGATAGTTGAACACCGCCACGGGCATGGAACTCTGCAGGACGACCACCCCCCGCATCATGCCTTCCAGCTCCATCGCCCAGGACACGCCGAAGCCGGCCGCGGCCCCCAGCAGGATGCGCAGCGCGGAGAGCAGGAGGGCGCGGGCGGTTCCGCCGAACCTCAGCCGGGCCAGCGCCACGCCGAGCGAGAACAGCATCAGCGGCACGGCGCAGTCGCCGAGTAGGCCGGTCGTGTTGGCGATCCACCGGGGGACCGCCGTCTCCGTCAGCTGGAACGTCAGCGCCAGGGCGACGCTGTAGAGCACCGGTGTCGTCGCCAGCTGCTTCAGGTTGATCCGTCCGGAGGCCAGGGCCGGGCCCAGGGTGAACTGGCCGACCGCCATGGCGGCGAAGAACATGACGCCCAGGCTCAGCCCCTGTTCCCCGAACGCGAACAGGCAGATCGGCAGGCCCAGGTTGCCGCAGTTGGGAAAGCTGAGCGCCGGGACATAGACGCGCCAGGGGATCCGGGCCGCCAGCAGCATCGGCAGGGCGACCAGCCCGGGCAGGGCGATGCAGGCGACCGCCGCGACGGTCATGGTCCAGACCTGCTCCCCGCCCAGCGGCAGCCGGGTCAGCGCCGAGAAGACCAGCGAGGGCGTCGAGACATTGATGGCGAAGGTCGTGATGAACGCGCTGTCATAGGGCAGCTTGGCGCGCGCCCATCCGAACCCGAGCGCCGCGACCACCAGGACAGGTGCTATGACGGCGACCATGCCGGACAGGAGGGCTTGCAGGTCCATGATGCTCGAAGGCTCTTTCGTGATATTTCGGTGCCGGCCGCTTCACCAGCGCCGGTAGATGCCCTGGAACAGGTCGCCCAGCGAGCGCCGCATCTTGATGGTAAGGGCGAACTGCCGGCGATGCCACGGCCTGTCCGAATCCAGGTGGCACCACTGGCACCAGGCCGCGAGGTTGGAGGGATGGTTGTTCTCCGGATTGCAGTCCTTGTGGCAGCAGGACAGGACGACCCGGCTCAGCTTGGACCCGGCGATCTCGACGATGTCCGGCCACGGGCACTGGTGGCCGTTCCGGTCGCGCCAGGTGTCGCCCACGGCGCAGTCCATCCAGCGCCCGTCGGGCAGGACCCGGATCCGCGCCAGATGGCGCCGGCCGCACTTCTCGCAACGCCCGCCGGCGCGCTTGAAACGGACGGCCAGGGACAGCTGGTGCCAGTCGATGGGATAGTAGAAGCGGTCTTCGGGACGGATCGGCATGATTTCCGATGGACTCGGTGGAATGCTGTCATCGCCTCCGCCGGCGCGGTTGTCAATCCGGCCATACTGGCGACGTCGCCGTGACGGCGTCGCTCAAGCAAATCGACCTCCAGAAAGCCCGGCGCGGCTCACAACTATCTGCCACGGCTAGCTCGGACCGCAGGGTGACCGAAGCCATGCTGGCGTCCCGTCGGCGCTTTCCGTATTGTTCCCGGCGGGCAGGAGGCGGATTTCCCGGTGGGCGGAATGCGGATCGGCGTGGATGTCGGCGGCACGAAGATCGAGGCGATCGCCCTCGATGCCGACGGCGTCGCCAGGGTGCGCCTGCGGGTGCCGACGCCGCGCGGTGACTATCCCGCCACGGTGGAGGCGGTCGCCGGGATCGTCCGGGCGGTCGAGCGGGAGGCCGGGCGGTGGGGCAGCGTCGGGGTCGGCATGCCGGGATCGATCAGCCCGGCCACCGGCAGGATCAAGGGCAGCAACTCCGTCTGGATGACCGGCCAGCCGTTCCGCGACGACCTGGAGGCGGCGCTCGGCCGGCCGGTCCGCTGCGCCAACGACGCCAACTGCCTCGCGTCGTCGGAGGCCTTCGACGGTGCGGCGGCCGGGGCGGGCGTCGTGTTCGCCGCCGTACTGGGGACCGGGTGCGGCGGCGGGTTCGCGTTCGGCGGCAAGGTCCACGAGGGCGGCAACAGGGCGGCCGGCGAGTGGGGGCATCTGGAACTGCCCCAGCGGCGGGGCGACGAGCTGGGCCGGAAGCCGTGTTTCTGCGGGCGGACCGGCTGCATCGAGAGCTTCCTGGCGGGGCCGGAGTTCGAGGCCGACTACCGCGACGCCTCGGGCGTCTTCCGGCCGGCCGCCGAGATCGCCGCGCGTGCCGATGCGGGCGACCGGGTCGCCGACGCCGCGCTCCGGACCTATGAGGACCGGCTGGCCCGGGCCCTGGGGCAGGTCGTCACCCTGATGGACCCCGACGTGATCGTGCTGGGCGGCGGCCTGTCCAACATCGCCCGCCTGTACCGGACCGTGCCGGACCTGCTCGCCCGCCACACCTTCGGCGGCGAGTGCCGGACGCCGGTGCTCCGGGCGGCGCACGGTGATTCAAGCGGCGTCCGGGGCGCCGCCCGGCTGTGGCCGGATTAACGGGACACCTCGCGGACAAGGCCCGGCAGCTCCTCCATGCGGTCGAACACCAGCGCGGCGCCCGCCTGCTTCAGCCGCCAGGCGTGCCGCTCGCGCCGGGCCGGGTCGCCCGCGACGTGGCTGCCTCCGGTGAAGCCCAGCACGGCCATACCGGCCGCCTGCCCCGCGCGCACGCCGTGGATGCTGTCCTCGACCACGACGCAGCCGGCAGGATCGGCGCCCAGCCGCTTGGCGGCGAGCAGGAACAGGTCGGGCGCCGGCTTGCCGTGGACGACCATGGTGGCGCTGAAGATGGCGGGCTCGAACAGCGGCAGCAGGCCGGTCAGCCGCAGCGAGTGGCGGATCCGCTCCGGGATGCTGCTGGAGGCGACGCAGAAGGGCCGCTCCAGGCGGGCCGCCGCCTCGGCGACGCCGGGGATCGCGGTGAGCTCGCGGTCGAAGGCCGCCAGGATCTCCCGCCGGAGGTCGTCCAGGGCCTCGGGCGCCAGCGGGCGGCCGAGGCTTGCCTCCACGGTCGCGACCATGGAGGCGGTGCTGGCACCGAGGAATCGGTCGAACACGCCGTCCTCGTCGATCGGGTAGCCGAAGCGGTTCAGCGCCGCCGCCGTGCAGCGGATGCTGATCGGCTCGCTGTCCACCAGCACGCCGTCGCAGTCGAAGATGACCAGGCCGCCCGCCGGCCTTCCCCCGGCCTCCGTCATGGTATCGGGGCGTCGGACCGGATCAGGTCGGACCTCCTCAGGTCGCGCCAGAATTCCGGCGGGATCGTCTCGGTCACCAGGGCGACGTTGCGCTCCGCCTCCGCCCGGGACTTTGAGCCGGGGATGACCGTCGTCACCGCCGGATGGAACAGCGGGAACTGGAGGGCTGCCGCCGGCAGGCTGACCCTGTGGCGGCGGCAGACCTCCTCGATCGCGGCCACCCGCCGCTTCACCTCCGGCGGGGCCGGCAGGTAGTTGTAGCGGGCGTCCTCGGTCGCCCCGGTCGCCAGGATGCCGGAGTTGAAGGGGGCGCCGAGGATGATCGAGACCTGCTCGGCCGCGCAGCGCGGCAGGAACCGGTCCAGCCCGCCCTGCTCCAGCAGGGTATAGCGCCCGGCCAGCAGGAAACAGTCGAACCGGCCGATATCCATCAGCCGCTCACAGGCCTCCGCCTGGTTGACGCCGGCGCCGAAGGCGCGGATCACGCCGTCCTCCTTCAGGCGCCGGAGGGCCGGCAGGGCGCCGGTGCGGACATCCTCCAGCCGGGCCTCATAGCTGTCGCCGTGGGTCCACATGTCGGCGTCGTGGATCAGCACCATGTCGATCCGGTTCATGCCCAGGCGCTGGAGGCTGTCCTCGACCGAGCGGATCGTACCCTCGTAGGTGTAGTCGAACACCGGCTGGAACGGCAGCTCGCCGGTGAAGATGCCGCCCTGGGACGGATCAAGCCTCGGCGGCGGCACCTTGCCGTGGGGCTTCAGCAGCCGCCCGACCTTGGACGACAGCACGAACCCGTCGCGCGGGTAGCGCCGCAGGGCGGTGCCGATCCGGTGCTCGCTGAGGCCGTGGCCATAGAGCGGCGCCGTGTCGAACAGGCGGACGCCGCTCTCGTAGGCCGCCGCCACGGTGTCGAGCGCCGCGTCCTCCTCCACCGTGTCGTACAGGTTGCCGAGCACGTTGCCGCCGAAGCCCAAGGGGCTGACGGCGACGTCCGTGGTGCCGATGCGGCGCAGTTCGTCGAGCCTGATCATCATGTCGCCTTACCAGCAGGTGTAGCCGCCATCGGCCAGCACGATGCTGCCGGTCATCAGGCTGGAGGCGTCGGACGCCAGGAACAGGACGACGGAGGCGATCTCGTCCGGCTGGCCGACCCGGCGCATGGGCGTGTTCTCCAGCCATACCGGATACATGCGCTCGTCCTCCATGCCGAACTTGGTCAGCGAAGTCTCGATGTAGGTCGGCGCCACGGCATTGACCCGAACGCCGCGCTCCCCCCACTCCGCCGCCAGCGACCTGGTCAGGTGATGGACGCCCGCCTTGGAGGCGTTGTAATAGGACTGGGGCTGCGGCTTGTTGACGATGAAGCCGGACATGGAGCCGACATTGACGATGGCCCCCCTGCCCTTCGCCAGCATGTGGCGGCCGGCGGCGCGGCAGCTCCAGAACACGCCGTTCAGGTTGACGTCGATGACGTTCAGCCAATGCTCGTCGGTGACCTCCTCCGCCGGGACGTCGCTCCGGGCGATGCCGGCGTTGCAGACCAGGATGTCGAGGCCGCCATGGGCCTGGGCGACGCCATCCACGACGGAGGTCACCTGGGTCGGGTTGGTGACGTCGAGCACGACCGCCTCGGCCTTGTGGCCCGCCTTGACGAGCTGGTCGCGGCCGGAGAAGGCCAGTTCCTCCGAGATGTCGGTGATGACCACCCTGGCCCCGGCCTCGGCCAGCGCCTGGGAGCAGGCGAGGCCGATGTTGCGGCTTCCGCCCGTGACCAGGGCGGTGCGGCCGGCGAGGTCGTATTTTTGCAGGTACATGAGATGTCTCCCGGATGGATGTTCAGGCCGAGCGCCGGCCGGCGGCGCCGGGTTCGATCAGGTGGTGACGGGTCACGTGCTCGACCGCCATGCCGTCGCGGCCGAACAGGTGGCAGCCCCGCGGGTTGACGGTCAGCTTGACGTGATCATGGATCGAGGCCGCCTCGTCCCCGTCGGCCTGGACGATCATGACCATGTCGCCGGGCACCTGGATGTGCAGGAAGGTCAGGCCGCCCAGCCGCTCGGTCACCAGCACGGTGCCGGCGATCTCGCCGTCGGGGGTCAGGCGCAGATGCTCCGGCCGGATGCCGACGGTCACCTCGTCGCCGGCGGTCACGCGGTCGGCCTTGACCGGAACCGGCAGCGGGATTCCGTTCGCCAGCTCGACGGTGATGCCGGCCTCGGCCCGACCGATCACCCGCCCGGGCATCAGGTTCATCTTGGGCGACCCGATGAAGCCGGCGACGAACAGGTTGCGCGGATGGTGGTAAAGCTCCAGCGGGCTGCCGACCTGCTCGACCACGCCGCCCTGGAGGACGACGATCTTGTCCGCCATGGTCATGGCCTCGATCTGGTCGTGGGTCACGTAGATCATGGTGGCCTCCAGCTTCTCGTGAAGCTTGGCCAGTTCGATGCGCATCTGGACCCGGAGCGCCGCGTCCAGGTTGGACAGCGGCTCGTCGAACAGGAAGACCTTGGGCTGGCGGACGATGGCCCGGCCGATCGCGACGCGCTGGCGCTGCCCGCCCGACAGCTCCTTCGGCCGCCGCTCCAGCAGGGGGCCGAGGTGGAGGACGTTGGCGGCCTCGGTCACCTTCCGCATGCGCTCCTCCTTGGAGACGCCGGCGAGGCGCAGGCTGAACGCCATGTTGTCCGCCACCGTCATGTGCGGGTAGAGCGCGTAGGACTGGAACACCATCGCGAGGCCCCGGTCGGCCGGGCCGATGTCGTTGGCCCGGGTGCCGTCGATCAGCAGATCGCCGTCGGTGATGCTTTCCAGCCCGGCGATCATCCGCAGCAGCGTGGACTTGCCGCAGCCGGAAGGTCCGACGAAGACGACGAACTCACGGTCGGCGACGTCCAGGTCCACTCCCTTTATGACTTCGACTTCGCCGTACTTCTTGCGGATATTCCGCAGGGTCACGGTTGCCATGGGTCGTTTCCTCTTTGAAAACGTTTCTTACTTCACCGCGCCGAAGGTCAGGCCGCGAACAAGCTGGCGCTGGCTCATCCAGCCGAACACGAGGATGGGGGCGATCGCGAGCGTCGAGGCCGCCGACAGCTTGGCCCAGAACAGACCTTCCGGGCTGGAGAAGCTGGCGATGAAGGCGGTCAGCGGGGCGGCGTTGTGGGCGCTGAGGTTGAGGCTCCAGAAGGCCTCGTTCCAGCACAGGATGATCGATAGCAGGGCGGTGGACGCGATGCCCGGCAGGGCGAGCGGCAGCAGCAGGAGCGTCACCTCTTGCTTGGCGCGGGCGCCGTCCATGCGACCGGCCTCCAGGATCTCGTGCGGGACCTCCTTGAAGAAGGTGTAGAGCATCCAGATCACGATCGGCAGGTTCATCAGCGTGTAGACGATGATCAGGCCGGTCAGGGTGTCCAGCAGGCCGAAGTCGCGGAACAGCAGGTACATCGGCACCAGCACGCCGACCGGCGGCATCATCTTGGTGGACAGCATCCACAGCAGCGTGCCGCGTGTCCGCTTGGTCGGGAAGAACGCCATGGCATAGGCGGCCGGCACCGCGATCAGGATCGCCAGCGCCGTTGCCACCAGGGAGACGACGATGCTGTTGAGCGCGAAGCTGAGATAGTCGGCCCGCTGGAACACCGCCTCGTAATTCTCCAGCGTCGGCGAGAAGAACAGGGCCGGCGGGGTGGCGATCGCTTCGACCTCGGTCTTGAATCCGGTCAGCAGCATCCAGAGGATCGGGAAGAACAGGACCAGTGCCGCGCCCCAGCCGAGGACGGTGACCAGGACCTGCGACCTGACGGAGTGGTTCATGGGGGTTCCTCCTCAGGCTTCCAGGTTGCGGGCGATGGTCCGCACCACGAAGAAGGCCACGACGTTGGCCAGGACGATGGCGATCACGCCGCCGGCCGAAGCGCCGCCCACGTCGTATTCCAGCAGGGCCCGGACATAGATCAGGAAGGCCAGGTTGGTGGTGGCGAGGCCGGGGCCGCCGGAGGTGGTCACGAAGATCTCGGCGAAGACCGTCAGCAGGAAGATCGTCTCGATCATCACGACGACCGAGATGGCGCGGCCCAAATGGGGCAGGATGATGAAGAAGAACATCGAGAACGGGCCTGCCCCGTCCATCCGCGCCGCCTCCTTCTGCTCGTTGTCGAGCGACTGGATGGCGGTCAGCAGGATCAGCAGGGCGAACGGGATCCACTGCCAGGACACGATCATGATGACGGCGGTCATGGGGAACTGGGCGAACCAGTCGACCGGCTCCAGCCCGACCGAGCGGGACAGGAACCCGAAGATGCCGTTGATCGGGTGCATCAGCAGGTTCTTCCAGATCAGCGCGCTGACCGTCGGCATCACGAAGAAGGGCGCAATGGCGAACAGGCGGGCGATGCCGCGGCCGGGGAACTCCTGGTCGAACAGGACGGCCAGCAGCGTGCCGGACACCACGGTGATCGCCAGGACGGAGCCGACCAGGACCAGCGTGTTCCACATCGCGGTCCACAGGCTGGGGTCTTCCAGCAGATATTGGTAGTTGCCGAAACCGGCGAATTCGACGACCGGGTTCAGCAGGTTGTAGCGCATGACCGAGAAATAGAGGGTCATCGCCAGGGGCACGATCATCCAGACCAGCAGGATGAGCACCGACGGCGCAATGAAGGGCAGCGTCCTTACCTTCTGCCTGGATCCACGCGCCGGCGAGGCCGGCTTGACGTCCCCGGAAGCTGTGATGGCTGACATGGGGCGGTTTCCAGTGTGCTGGGACAGGGTCCCCCTGCCCCGCGGCCGGCTCAATGGCCGCGGGAGGGAACGCGACGGTGACGTGTGCCTACTTCGCGTAGCCGGCTTGCCGGACCGCCCGCTGGGCGGCCGACTGGGCCGTCTTCAGCGCCTGGTCGAGCTTCATCTGGCCGGTCAGGGCCGCCGCCATGGTCTGGCCGGTCTGGGTGCCGATCGCCTGGAACTCGGGAATGCCGACGAACTGCACGCCGACATAGGGCTTGGGCTCCTTGGTGGTGTTGATCGGGTCGGTGGACTCGATCGCCTTCAGGACGAACCTGGCGAAGGGCGCCGCCTCGACATACTGCTTGGTCTCATAGGTCGAGGTGCGGGTGCCCGGCGGCACGGAGACCCAGCCTTCCGTCTCGCCGACGAGCTGGATGTATTCCTTGGACGTGGCCCAGGTGACGAACTTCTTCGCGGCTTCCTCCTTCTTGGAGGATTCCGGGACGGCGAGCGCCCAGGACCACAGCCAGTTGGAGCCCTTGGGCCAGGATGCGACGGGGGCCTGGGCGAAGCCCAGCTTGTCCGAGACCTTGGACATCTGCGGATTGAACAGCATGCCGGCCGCGACCGTGGCGTCGATCCAGATCCCGCATTGCCCGTTGGAGAACATCGCCAGGTTCTCGTTGAAGCCGTTGCTGCTGGCGCCGGGCGGGCCGTAGTTCTTCAGCAGGTCGATGTAGAAGCCCACCGCCTGGGTCCATTCGGGGCTGTCTATCATGGGCTTCCAGTCCATGTCGAACCAGCGGCCGCCGAAGGTGTTCACCATGGTGCTGATCAGCGCCATGTTCTCGCCCCAGCCCGGCTTGCCGCGCAGGCAGATGCCGTAGACTTGGTTGGCCGGGTCGTGGATCTTGGCGGCGATCTCCTTGATCTGGTCGTAGGTCGGCTGCTCCGGCATGGTCATGCCGGCCTTCTCGACCAAGTCGGTCCGGTAGTAGGTCATCGAGCTTTCGCCGTAAAACGGCAGGGCGTAGAGGGTGTTCTCGTGGGACAGACCCTCGCGCACCGGCTTCAGGACGTCCTCGGTGTCGTAGCCGGCGGGCAGATCGTCGAACTTCTTCAGCCAGCCCTGCTTCGCCCAGATCGGCACTTCATAGGTGCCGATGGTGAGCACGTCGTACTGGCCGCCCTTGGTCGCGATGTCGGTGGTGACGCGCTGGCGCAGCACGTTTTCCTCCAGCACCACCCAATCCAGCTTGATGTCGGGGTTCTGCTGCTCGAAGCGGCTGGACAGCTTCTGCATGACGATCATGTCGCCGTTGTTGACGGTCGCGATCGTCAGCCGGGTCTGTGCGTGGACGGTGGTGGTTCCCGCGAGCATGGTCGCCGCGAGAAGCCCGAGAAGCCGGGTCCTGCTGATCATCCTGTTCTCCTCCCTATAGTCGCCCTGGCGCAACTGCCTGCCCATGAGGGAAATGAGCATTTGCCCGAGCGTTGGGCAAACTTCCCATACCGAGATTTGGCCGTCAAGGGTCTTGGAAGGATTAATGCGAGTACAGCTTGGCAATATCGGATCTGTTGCTGCGTTTGCGAAAATCAGATTCGGGGTTTGTGAGCAAATGTCCGGTCCCGGGCTCTTGCTCAGGTAAATCCTGCAGGTCTGCTTTTGTCTGCCTGGGTCAGTCCAGGGCGAGGACCTGTGCCGCCGTCGTCTCGTCCGTGATCAGGCCGTTGGCGAGGCGGCCGCGGAGGGCGGCCCGGATCGCGGGAACCTTGGCGGAACCCGCCCCCATGATGATGGTCGGGGCGGCGGCCGGAACCACCAGCGGCGGAGCGGTCAGGCGCTCGTTGAAGGTGGTCGTCAACAACTCGCCGTTCTGGTCGAACGCCCAGCCCAGCATTTCGCCCACGGCATGGGCGCTGACCAGATCGGCCAACTCCCGGTCGGTGATGAAGCCGTCCACATGCAGGGGCGAGCCCCAGCCGATCTCGCCGATGCCCATGAAGGACGCCTTCACCTGATGGACCAGCGAGCTGACCGTCTTGTACCAGCGCTGCGACTGCAGCAGCTTTCGTTCCTCGACGTCGTCGGCGACCACCGGGGTCGGCAGGGGGTAGCATTGCGCGCCGGTCTTGTCGCACAGCCGCATGGCGACGTCGTAGGGGCTGGCGCGTCCGTCGCGAGTCAGGTTGCCGACGAGGGAGACGATCTTGTGCTGCGGCCTTTCCATGGCGGAGACCTGGGCGACCGCCGCCCGCAGGGTGCGGCCGGTGCCGAGCGCCAGCACGGCGGGAGCCTTGCTCGACAGGTAGCTTTCGATCCGCTCGGCGGCGCTGATCGCGATTCCGGCGAGCGGCGTCTCCTCCCGCCGTTCGCCCGGAACGATGTCGCAGAACACCAGCTCGAAGCGGTCGCGCAGGCGCTCGGCCATCTCGACGCATTCGGTGATCGGATAGTCCATGCGGAACTTGATCAGCCCCTCGGCGGTCGCCAGCGCCACCAGCCGCTGGGCGTTCTGGCGCGACACGTTCAATTCGGCGGCGATCTCGTCCTGGGTGCGGCCACGGATGTAGTAGAGCCAAGCGGCCCGCGCGGCCAGATCGAGCTTTCGGTTGGTGTTGTTGCCGTCCCGTGCCGCCACCCTGCCAGTCCCTTCGCGTGCTGCCGCCTGTCGGGCGGGAGTAGACCATAGACCTTGTCGGACGCGCATCCTTTTCCGCGTCCCGGACGTTCAACGGTCTGTCGCGTGGAAAGGAGCATGGCATGTCTGGCACCGACGGACGGAGCGAGAAGGAAAAGATGCTTGCGGGTGATCTTTACCGCACGGTCGGCCCGGAGCTTGCGGCCGACAATCTGCGGGCGGACCGGCTGATGCGCGCCTACAATGCCACCGGCGCCGACGAGACCGAGCGGCGCAGCGCGATCCTGACCAACCTTCTCGGCCACAAGGGCGACGACGTCGTCGTGCGCCCGCCCTTCTACTGCGACTACGGCTATAATATCCGGCTCGGTCGCGGGACCTTCATCAATTTCGGGGCCGTGCTGCTCGACGTGGTCGGCATCGAGATCGGCGAGAACTGCCAGATCGGCACTTTCGTGCAGATCGTCACGGCCGACCATCCGCGCGATCCCGAACTGCGGCGGCAGGGCTACGAGAGCGGCGTGCCGATCAGGATCGGGCGGAACGTCTGGATCGGCAGCGGCGCCATCATCCTGCCGGGCGTCACCATCGGCGACGATGCCGTCGTCGGCGCCGGCAGCGTGGTCACGCGGGACGTGCCGGCGGGAGCCACCGTCGTCGGCAATCCCGCCAAGCCCCCCGCCCGCAAGGCGTGATCCCTCAGCGCTCGGAGGCTCGGCCACCCGGGAGGACGGAGAGCGCCGTCGCGACGAAACCGGCCAGCTTGATGCCCGCGACGGCCATGTGCCCGGTTTCCCACCGGTCGCGGATCGCGGTGAAGTCCTCCGGAACGGGGCCGGGCTGCCATGTCGCCAGGACGGCGTTGGCCGGCGCCACCCAGGCGAACCAAGTGGCGAGACCGGCGAAGAGCTATAGCGGAATTTGGGTGACGAGGTATTCAGGCGGCGCTCTGTGATGTCGGCACGCTGACCTCGATGCCGTCGCGGAATGTGACGCCCTGGATGAGCTTGGGCAACTGGTTTTCGCCCTTCAACCGTCGCCAGGTTCTGGAGGCTGCCGAGATCAGCTTGAAGACCATGAGCTTGGCAGTGTCCTGCGAGAGCGCGCCCTTGGTGCGCACCGTCCGGTGACGGACCGTGGCGAAGACGCTTTCGATCGGGTTTGTTGTCCGCACGTGGTCCCAATGTTCGGCGGGGAAATTGTAGAAGGCCAGCAGGGCGTCGCGGTCCTTGGTCAGGCACTCGACGGCGCCGGAGTACTTGGCGCCGTACTTCTTCTCGAAGACGTCCAGGGCGCGCTCCGCTGCCTTGAGGTCGGGCGCCATCCAGATCTCCCGCAGGTCCTGCTTGACCGCGGGCTGGAGCGATTTCGCCACCTTGTTGAGAACATTAGAACTTTTATGAAACCAGCACCGCTGGTGCCGTGTCCCAGGATAGACCTCGTCGAGCGCCTTCCAGAAGCCCAAAGCACCATCGGCGACCGCCAGTTCCGGAGCGATCGTGAGCCCGCGCGCCTTCAGGTCGATCAGCAGTTCGCGCCAGCTTTGGGCGCTCTCGCGAACGCCGACCTGGAAGCCGAGCAGTTCCTTTTTGCCTTCCGGCGTGGCGCCGATCATCACCAGCATGCACTCGGCTGTAGGTTCCATACGGGCCTGGAGGTAGACGCCGTCGGCCCAGACATAAACGTAGCGCCGGGCCGACAAGTCACGCTTCTGCCAGCGCGCGTAGTCGTCCGCCCAGCTCTCCTTCAGCCGGGCGATGACGGACGGCGACAGGTTGGGCGCGTCCTTGCCGAGCAGGACACCCAGCGCCTCCTGGAAATCACCGGCCGAGACGCCGCGCAGGTACAGAATCGGAAGCAGAGCGTCGAGACTGGTCGTCCGCCGAGCCCAGCGCGGCAGCAGCGCCGAACTGAACCGGATCCGCCCCGTAGCCGGACCGGGATCCCGGTCGCGAACCTTGACCCGCTGGAACTCGACCGGGCCGATACCGGTCTGGATCACGCGTTCCGGCCCATGGCCATGCCGGACCAGCCGATCCCGGCCATCTGGCAGTTTCAACTCCTTCATGGAGGCCAGAAATGCCGCCACCTCGGCTTCGATGGCCTGCTCCAGCAACTGGCGGGCTCCCGATCGGAGAAGGGCCGTCAGAGGATCATCGATTTCGTCAGGCTGGCAAAACCGGACAATGCTGGTATCTTCGTTCATGGCGTAGCGCTCCCTCGTGGAGGTTCTGGCAGGCTTCAAGCACCTACCTCGTTACGCCACCTTCCTCACCTCGTCATCACCCAGTTTCCGCCATAGCTCGGCGGCGAACAGGGCGGAGCCGGCGAGCGCGTAACGGAAGCTCGGGCGGTCGTGGCGGAGAGTATATGCCAGCACCGCCGTGACGAGGATCGCGCCGATATCCAACGGGCCGCCGACGATAGCGAAAAGCTGGAACTGCCCGTTGAACACCGTCGCCTCGCGCCACAGTTCCGGCGGCCACTGCGTGAGCCGGGGCGGCGCCTCCAGGACATGGGCGAAGGAGGGACCCAGGCTGAGCGCGGCGATCACGAGGGCCGCAAGGCTCCAGCCGAAACGCGCCATGTCCGTCACCTTCCTTATTGCCGACCGGTTCCTCTCCGCATCAACAGCCCCGTGCGCGGCGTGATCGCGGAACCGGGGTCAGGATAAGCCAGCCGCCGGGAAACGGGGCGTGATGTGTTGGGGGCAGTTCCAGTCGAAGCCTTCCAGCGGCACCAGTGCCAAGCGCTCGACACGCGCGCGGTAGGTGCCGGGCGACATGGAAAACCACCAAGGGCGGGAAGCCTGAAGCTTCCCGCCCTTGGTGGTGTCGGATCCGATCGTGATCGCCTTGCGGCACGTCTGCGTCTGGCGGACCTGGCGACGACCTACTCTCCCACGTCTTGAGACGCAGTACCATTGGCGCGGAGGGTTTTCACGGCCGAGTTCGGGATGGGATCGGGTGCGGGCCCCTCGCTATGACCACCAGGTCGGCCAGGCGCAGGGGCGCCGGGCTGTCGAGGATGAGTTCAAGTGACCTTGGACGGAAGTGATGCATGTCCTCGATGGATCGCCGCCGTGCGGCCTTGCCGCTGCGTATGGCGTCCGGAGGGCTCGGTCGGGATCAAGCCGATCGAGCGATTAGTAAGGCTTAGCTTCACGCGTTGCCGCGCTTCCACACGCCTCCTATCGACGGGATGGTCTGTCCCGGCTCTCGGGGAGTGCTTGTTTCGAGGGGGGGTTCCCGCTTAGATGCTTTCAGCGGTTATCCCGTCCGCACTTAGCTACCCGGCGATGCGGCTGGCGCCACAACCGGTACACCAGAGGTGCGTCCATCCCGGTCCTCTCGTACTAGGGACAGCGCCTCTCAGCACTCCGACACCCACGGCAGATAGGGACCGAACTGTCTCACGACGTTCTAAACCCAGCTCACGTACCACTTTAATCGGCGAACAGCCGAACCCTTGGGACCTGCTCCAGCCCCAGGATGTGATGAGCCGACATCGAGGTGCCAAACCTCCCCGTCGATGTGGACTCTTGGGGGAGATCAGCCTGTTATCCCCGGCGTACCTTTTATCCGTTGAGCGATGGCCCTTCCACGCGGGACCACCGGATCACTATGGCCGACTTTCGTCTCTGCTCGACTTGTCGGTCTCGCAGTCAGGCTGGCTTATGCCATTGCACTCGTCGAGCGATTTCCGACCGCTCTGAGCCAACCTTCGCGCGCCTCCGTTACTCTTTGGGAGGCGACCGCCCCAGTCAAACTCCCCGCCATGCAGGGTCCCGGCTCCCGGTTCAGGGAGCGCGGTTAGATGCCAGAGATCCCAAGGGTGGTATTTCAAGGATGGCTCCGCGCAAGCTGGCGCCTGCGTTTCATAGCCTCCCACCTATCCTACACATGGGAACCCTGGCACCACTGCAAAGCTGGAGTAAAGGTGCACGGGGTCTTTCCGTCTGACCGCGGGTACTCCGCATCTTCACGGAGAATTCA